>JAIOSM010000034.1 GCA_021107575.1 Desulfobacteraceae bacterium
ACCTGGTTCCAGATCATACTTATCATCGCCTATCACAAGTTTTGCAACACCTTTAAGAACATAAATAAACTCCTCACCATCATGGACTGAAAGATCTTTTTCAGGATTTTCTTCAAGCTGAACTATCAAGGCCTCCATATGTCTTCCCTGAACTTCCGGAGCAAGGCTCATATAAGAATAAAGATTTTGTTGTGCTTTAGATGACCTTGTTATTTTCTTAGCTTCGTCCTTTCTGGTAATAGAATATAAACTTGTTCCTACACCGGACACCAATCTTCCCACAGCACTGTCCAACGATTTTGAAAGCTTCATTACTGTACCGAGCTGAGGTTGATCTGTGCCGTCTTCAATGGCCAGAAGTTTTTTTGTTTCAAATCCTGTAAGTTTTGAAAGGTCTTCAATGGAAATTCCCTTTTTCTCTCTTAACTCTTTAATGCGTCTTCCTACTCCTGCAACATCGCTTTTTTCCCCTTTGTCAATATCTCCTGTTAAATCTTCAGAATAATCAATGTGAGTCTGCGGAAGAATCTCTTGCTTTTCGAGGTTCTCTCATTATCTAATAACTATTATTCAGGAAGCTTCTGACCTGGTTTGTGTCCAAGCTTTTCTTTTGCTCGTTTAAGTCCCGGACGTGCGAAATCCAGATGACCTTGTTTCGGGGTTCTGCCATTGATCACGGCCTCACTTCTCAATCTTTTTCCCATGCTCTTTTCCATTTTCTTTCCAAGCCATAACACTCTGTCAACATCCCAGCCATGCTCAATACCCATTTCATCAATTTGAACAAGCGTGTCTTCAAGGCAAATAAGCCCTACATATCTTTCATCTTCATAGTAATATTCTCCTGTTCCTCTTATAGGGCGATCATCCAGGAAATTGGCAGGTTGTCCGCCAAGTCCGCCAAGGGTTGCCTCAAAACATGTTATTCCGGCCTGAAGTGCTGCTAAAACAGATGCGGATGCAACTCTCTTTGTTTCATGAAAATGTGCAATATGAACACTTGGGTCAGGCATTTCATCAAGTACCATTGAAAAATACCTGTAAACATCTGCTGATGATGCGGATCCATCATGATCTGCATGCTCAACATCATGGGCCCCTATATCAAACCATCTTTTTGCAAATTTTACTGCATCTTTCATATCTGTTGCACCGCCTATGGGGCTTCCCCATATTGTACTTACAGTGCCGCACATTTTAATTCCAGCATTATTACATTTTTTTATGCATCTCTCAGCTTCTGCCCAGTAATTTGGTAAGGTAGTTCCGGAGTTTGCAAAATGATGCTCTTCTTCTGTAGAAACCATCATAAGAATTCTGTCAGGGCCGATCCCTTTTTCTTTTAATGCAATTGCCTTGTCAACAGAAGGCTCTCTAATAGTTATTGCAGTAAAACAGATATCATCATAATTAATACCCCGGGTTGCACATTTCTTTTTAAACCGGTCCCCTTTTAAATAGGCAAGAAGCTCTTCAGCGTCACTGAACTGCGGCATAGAATATGGGTTGCCTAAATTAGTAACCTCAATATCCCTGCATCCTGCAAAAATAAGTTCTTCAAGATAGGTTTTTTTTGCTTCAGTTGATATGAATCTTTCTTCATGCTGAAACCCATCTCTAATAGTTATATCGCCAATGGTAACCTTTTTCGGCATCCTTGGAAAAACTTTCCACATATCATATTCAGTCATATCTTCCTCCATAATAAAATATTTTGTCAGAGTTAAAATTTAAAATTTCCAAAAGAGGGCTCTCCAACAGGCTTAATATGGCTAACTTCAAGCGCCATTGCGAGCCAATCTCTTATCTCACTAAATTTTATAACTCTGTCGTTTAACAATCTTGATCCACAAAAAAATGGATGTGCATCACCTTCATATATATCAATCATTTTCTGTTTAAATTTCTCTCTTTCTTCCTCAGACATTGGATTATTCGTGGCTTTCCGTTTTGCATCCTCGATAGATAGAAGAACACCGCCTGCACTCTGGCCGCTCATAACAGATGTCCTTGCTCTCATTGTTGAAAAAAGAAAATGAGGCCTGTAAGCCCTGCCGCACATTCCATAGTTAGCAGCACCATTATCAGGCCCTATTACAAGCTGTATTCTTGGAACCTGAGCACAGGCAACAGCTTTCACCATATCTGCACCATACTTTCCAATGCCCGCGTGTTCAGAATCAGACCCGATCATAAATCCCGGTGAGTTCTGAATAAATATAAGAGGGGTTTTTTCATTTGAACATCTTACAACCCATTCAGCAATCTTTTGCGCTGCTTCATGGAATATTATTCCAACCTGATTAGATGCTACAATCCCAACCGGGGCACCTTTTATCCTGATTGTGCCTGTTAACACATTAGTAGCTTTCCCAATGGCATAATTCTTTTTATATTCATGGAAATGACTGGCATCAGCTATACATTTTATTATCTCCCTCATATCAATGCCCTGTTGAGTAGAAATTGGCAAATGCTCGTAGATGTTATCAACCGGGACTAAAGGCTCTTCAGATTGATACTTATGCAGATGGATTTTCTGGGGTTTGGAAAGAGCTATAATTTCTCTGACTGTTGCTGTTGCATGTTCCTGGCTTTCACACAAATGATCTGCTCCACCGGAAACT
>JAIOSM010000172.1 GCA_021107575.1 Desulfobacteraceae bacterium
CATGAAAACCAAAACTGGTTTTTACAGGACCATGCGCTTTCCCGATTTCCCCACTAAATACAACCTTATCAAATTCCGGAACCATAGCACCTGGTCCGAATTCTCCAAGATCGCCACCTTGCTGTCCGGATGGGCATTGTGAGTGTTTTTTTGCAAGTTCAGCAAAATCAGTTCCATTATTAATTTGTTCAATCAGATCTTCACATAATTTTTCATCAGCAACTAAAATATGACGGGCGCTGGCTTTTGCCATGATAATAAACTCCTTAAAATATTAATTTTAAATAAAACTGTAAATAAATTCAACTACATAAATCTAAACAGAGGTATAGATATCATAAAAATAATTTTATTACCAATTTGAAAATTAACAGCTGGATATTTGTTATAAGAAATCTTAGTCCAACAAATAACATATTCTGATGCATTAGCTGCCTGCAATACAGCCGGGATTTGATAATTTTAAATTCTATGGATAATCATTAATTTGTATTTGTTAGCACCTGGATCTTCAAGCAGGATAAAAGAAATTTCATTAAGGTTACAGTTTGTATTCTTAATGACTGAAGGGTATTTGATTATCAAGATGAGGATAATTAGTCATAACTCTAAGGAACTGGCTACTCAAGTGTTTATATATTAGTAACTTGAATTTGGAAGAATGGATTCTATTAAGGTTGTCAGGAAATATAGTTTAACGGCGCTAATCAACCGTGTGGCATTTGCATCGGTTGCCTTAGCGCCGTTAGCTAAAATGTTTAGAAAAATAGTCAATTAGTTTTTCGCTTTCTGTATTGTGCCTGAATTCCTTTTGCATCTTAAAATCCAAATTTGGCAGCAAATGAATCAATTGATTTTCACAATAAAGCTCACTAATTTTTTTATTATATTGATTGATTTTTTTTCCAGTTATAGCTTTGGCTGAATCCATTATTCCGCCTACCAATATATCGGATAACTGCACCCCATATGACAATTTTGAATCGACTTGTTCTACACTTTTTAGTTTTAATGGAAATTTGATCGCTGTTAATGATGTTTCTTTGAATGAAATTTTATTTGTGTGATTTATCATTTTTCGTAGCACAACATCATACTGATCAAGATTTTTTGATTTGTCATGCTTAATCATGTACTCACTATCTATAATCACTTCTAACCTGCTTATTAATGAAAAAAGAACAATAAATGCTGCATCTGATGAGACATCTTCACATTTGATAGCTCTGATACAAGATGAATCTTCAAGTGCTAAAGGCCCAAAGCACTCAGGAAGTTCTTGCCAATTAATCCTTTTGACCTTTTCAATAAGAGCAGATATTGATAAATCAGATTTGGATTTTACAGCATACTGAAAAAGACTAAGCACCTCACTAAAGTTATTATCCCCTAACATTCTTCCTGCGACATAATATACTAAAGACGCTAAAGAATAGTTGCATCCGTCTTTATAAAAATCTATGCCTCTATCATAGTAGAACGGCTCTACTGCATAATCTATAAAAAGCAAAATTAGGACGTACTTTTTGTCACAAACGTATGTCACACAATCAAAATTTTCCAAGAGTTCTTTTTGCAATCCAAGAAGTCTATCCCAATTATTCTTTCTTCGTACAAGATCTCGATATTTCAGTTCAGATGCTTTGAGTTTAGGGAAATACTCTTTAATAATTCTTACAGCATCATCCTCACTAATATAAATTGCTGATGCCCCTTGAAAGGTTTGATCAGAATTCAGGAGGTCATGCCCTGTGTATCCACTTTCATCTATATATACGAATTTCATCTAAACCATTATTAACATTGAATTAAGCTGTATGGCGGATAAGCCGCCGAATCAGCTTGAACTCGTGGTTAGCATTCCTATAATAATTGTTCTATCATTAGAATTGTTCTCTTTAATATAAACTTCAACTCGTCATCACTTAGTGATGATACTACCTTATGTGTACCTTCTTGGAATAAATTGAACATTTCAAGTATTGTCGCAATATCTTTATCTATTATATCTATCAGTGAAGAATTAGAATATTTGTTAAAAAGGATGTATTTAATTCTTGTTCTTCTCGTTGGTTTTCCATCATAATAGTATTTAGGCTCAGTGTATTTTTGTTTTAACTCATTATCTGGAGCAGAAGTGTGAAGAATTTGAGTGATTAATTCTCTAAGAGAAGTTATTGTATGCCGAACCTTGTCTGGGTTTCTAGACAAAAAAGATTGTTCAGCACCATTTAATAAAACAAGCCAATTTTTATTAGCAGCTTTAATCTTTTTCTCAGCTGTTGAACAATTGTCATTAACAGCCTCAAAATAGTCTTCTTTAGTCTCATCTTCAATTGAAGTCTCAATGTAATGAAGGTTTTTCAAAACTTGGAAGTGTGAAGAAGCAGATATTACAGGAGCAATCAAATAGTCCGGAAGTTGATCAAATATTATTGGTGGTTTTATAATATCAATACTAATATTTTCAAAGGCTGATGATAATCGCTTAGTTGCATCAATCAACATTTGATTCCGTGCTTCAAATTCCATAAATACATCCGGTACAACTATAATAGAATGGCGGTAAGCTTCTAACATTGACGAGGATAACAAAAAGTCGGTTGAATATTTAGGGAGCATTTTGCAGACAGTATTACTTAATTCTTCCATTTGCTTTAAAACAGGCGAACTCGATAAATGGTCAAACTGACTCATTTGTGCAATCAAATCCTGATGCGGTTTGGTGATACTTTCCATCATTTCAAAATTACGCTTAATTGATTCCATATAACTCATATCTGGCATAAGCGTTCAAATGTTTTTTGGAGATCTTTTTGTTGTTGAATCATTCTCTTGAAGGAATCCATCTTTACCTCTCGCATATGTTATTGCGCGGAGCGTCATGCTAACAAGTAATTGAATGATTGCCCGCATATCATCCAAAATATCAATATTTCTATGACCTGTAAAGATTTTTCAACAATTCAACTTAGGTGAAAATATAATTGATTAAGGAAGAATCTGCCAGAATGTTCTTTATTGGAGATAAAAATGACCGGTCTTTAAATTTTTTGCTTCATTCAGATTTAATGGGTATCTCTAAAATTTCGATCAACTCAAAAGTCAAGACAACTTGCATTGATCATAACCATATGTAATTGTAAATCTGATAAAGTATCTTTTTGGTATCTATAAGAATTCTATTTTTATTCTATCCTCACTGGAGACAATTGTCTGACAAGGACTTC
>JAIOSM010000118.1 GCA_021107575.1 Desulfobacteraceae bacterium
ACAACCGGAACCGTAGAATGTCGGAACACCTTTTCTGCAGCACTGCCAAAAAGAACCCTTGAAATATTTCCTTTTCCTTTATTGGCCATCACCACCAAATCTATTTCTTCTGTTTCCGTGGTTTTTAGGATACATTCAAAAGGAATACCCGTATCAACTTTTATGTGTATTTTTAATCGTTCCTTGGAGAAATTATTGTCTATTAGATCTCTTATCATGCCATGTCTGTCTTTTTTAAGATCCTTGACATAATCTTCCAGCACAATTCTATTTGAGAAATAAGTATTTATTGTTTCAAGACCTTCAAGATCCCTCATGTTGATAACATTATAAACAACAATTTGTGTATTCTCATCCTTTGCCAATTCTATTGCGTATTGAAGTGTCATCAGGGAATATTCCGAGAAATCAATGCAGGCTAAAATTTTTTTTATTTTTTTCATTGCAATCCTCCTTTATCTTGTACCGGCACATTTTATTGACCGGTAATAAAATGCTTTTGCATGTATTATAAGAGCAATTGATGTGCCAGTTTTGTCGAAACAATTGAAACCGTTGATATATAAACATTTAAAACTCTATGTTAATGGGAAAAGCGATGGCCAGTTTAAAGGCTTTATATGATTATTTTCCAACATGTAAAAAAAGCTGACACTGTTTATTGCTTTAAATAATTATTAATTTTTTTCTGGTTAAGCAAATTTTTTTCATATATAGTTTTATGAATATTTAAAGGCTGTTTGCATGGATATTGCAGGAACACCTATATGAACACTTGAGGCTTTATTAAGAAAATATATGATTATGATACAACAATTAACTCTCAGATCAAAAATTTTCTTTATTTTCATGGTTATGGCTGCAATTACCGTGGCAGGTGGAATCATTATGCTCTGGTACACATACAAAATAGATAATATGCTTGTTACCATGGTGCAAAAAGAAATTGTTCTATACAAAGCTGCTCAGGAGATGGAGCTTGCCCTTGCAAACCAGAAAGGTTTTTTAACTTATTACTTTGTTGACGGAAATGATAAATGGCTGCAATCCCTTGGAAAATACCGCGAAATTTTCAGAAAGAGCCTGGATAAAGCATATTCTCTGGAACTTAATGAAGAGCAGCAAAAGCATCTTGCAAAGATATCTGAAGAATATAAAGATTATATTCTGGCAAAGGATAAGGCCATTGAAAAATACAAACATAATGTAAAAAATAACAATGTATCAATTATACATGGGCAGCAGCGAAGTGTATTTTTTAGTTTATTAAAACTTTGTAGAAATTTCAGTTTGAATCAGTGGCTGGTAATGCAGGAGACTGAGCATGTTAATAATTTACGGTCTGCTAATTTGAGAATAGTGACATTCGGTGCTGTCTTTTTTTTCATGCTTTTGTGCGGGCTGCTTCTTTTCATTCTTTACAAGCAGATACTTGAACCTATCCGAGGGCTTGCCATAGAAACAGGCAGTTCTCCTAAAGATAGTTCAAGAGATGAAGTAGTCTCTTTAAGCCTCTCCCTCAAGGGAATGATGAAGGATTTTGATCACACCCATGATGAACTGACTAAAAGCCGTAAGAACCTTTTGCAGGCCGGAAGAATGGCAATGGTTGGAGAGATGGCAGCCGGCGTTGCCCATACAATAAGAAATCCGTTTACCTCTATTAAGATGAGAATGTTTTCCCTGAGTCGTTCTCTGGATCTTACCGATATACAAAATGAGGATCTTCAGGTTATTTCCGATGAAATTGCAAGGATCGACAAAATCGTACAAAGTTTTCTTGAATTTGCAAGGCCCCCGAAGCTCAGCTTAAAACAAAGCAATATTAGCACAATTATCAATGCTGTCCTGACTTTGCTTGAGTACAGATTAAAAGAACATAATGTAGATGTTGTCTATGATCCTCAACCTGAATTGCCTGCTGTTGAGGTTGATCCGGACAGAATAAAAGAGTCCCTGGTAAATCTCATTACCAATGCCTGTGAAGCTATGGAAGACGGCGGTTCAATAGTTATTTCTGAGATCAGGGAACATAACCCTGCCCTGGGAGATGTCATGTCAATCAGCATTTTGGATAGTGGACCCGGGATACCTGAAAATATTATAAAAAAAATTACAAATCCGTTTTTTACTACCAAAGAGGAAGGATCAGGACTTGGTTTGAGTATTGTTGCAAGGATTGTAAAGGAGCATAATGGGATTTTATCAGTCCATTCTGATCCTGGGCAGAATAATACCAAGTTTATAATTCAACTACCTGTTAAAGGGACATATAATGAGTCTTATACTGATAATTGATGATGACAAGCAATTGAGCCTGAGTTTTACAAAAATTCTTACCCAGGATGGCTATGAAATTGCCACTGCCTATTTGGGGCAGGAAGGAATTAAAAAGGCTGCCGAGGTAAAACCTGACCTTGTCATACTTGATATCCGTCTTCCGGATATGGGCGGTATTGATGTTTTTGACGTTATTCACGAGGCATCCCCAAAACTCCCTGTGATAATTATCACAGCCTTTGGCACAACAGAAACTGCAATTAAAGCGATTAAAAAGGGTGCATATGATTATATATACAAACCCTTTGATGTGGCTGAAATGCTTGTTTTAATAAAAAAAGGACTTGAGGCCGGTCGCTGCATGTCTTCCACTGTGAGTGTCAACCCTGAATTCTCAGAAACAGATTCAAATAGAGGCGAAGCTCTTGTTGGTACAAGCAGTCAGATGCTTGATGTTTACAAGGCAATTGGAAGAGTTGCATCAAC
>JAIOSM010000022.1 GCA_021107575.1 Desulfobacteraceae bacterium
GAAAAACTTAGTGATCATCTTGCTGCCATTTCTGATCCAAGAGAAAAAGAAGCTGTTACAACATTGTTATCTGATCTTGCTATGGCAGTGGTTGATCTTCAGACCATAGACAACTCAAATCTTCAGACAAGATTTGGCGGTGAAATGATGGTAAGGAACTCTCATCTTGTTCAACGCCTTGTTCAGCGGACTGATATGATTCTTGCAACTGCTGTAAAAAATGCCCTTGCAGTAAGAGTTGCAGCAGAACAGCAGATGGAGACAATGCAACATCTTGAAATGGTTCAAAATGCTGCGGCTGAAACAATGAAAGATACTGCCAAAGTTATTGGCGCCGCTGCAATAAAGGGGGCTAAAATGAGTCAGGGCATGACTGTAAACATTGCAGCTCTTGAAGAAGCTTGCCAGACCTATGAAACCGCCTTTGATGCATATACTGAAATTTGTCAGGAAACAATAAATGTTGCAACCCAGAGTTCCAATGCATTAGGTGTTATGAATGACAGATTCCGATCAAGGACAGATGCTCTTACCAACAGACGGGAAGGCAATGAGAACAATTAGAATTTTAAGATAAAATCTTAAAGGAGATATTATGTTAGATCCTGCAACTTCAAAATCATTTGAAGAAAGATTTGATGCAATAAGAAGTTTAAAGCCGGAGGATATTGTAAGTGACAAAGAAAAAAACTCGCTTACAATAATGGATATTAAAGAAAATGCATTTTTTTTATTTAATAAAAAAACTTACTTTGTAAAGCAGTGCTGCCCTTACCGGGAAACTTCTGAAGATTTTTCAAAAAAACTTGATTATACTGTTACTGAGCTAAATTGTCTCTGTCTTGAAACAGGAGATAATGTAAATTTTGAATGGGAATACGATGATGAGCTTGAGGTGAGCTTTACAAACGAACGGCTCACTTTTAAAAGGTTCACGGATGATGAAGGCGAAGCTATTGACGCAGATGATCTTGATCAAATTGTAGACGATAGTGACCTTATAATGTTAGATAAAGAAAAATTCTGGTATGAAGATGACTGGCCAGCCCTTTATATTTGTAAAGGCAAAGAAGAAAGTGTTTACATGTATGAATTTGAAAACGAAAGCCATACAAAATTCATTACTATTGAAGAATGGGGTGCTAATAAAAAAAGGCAGGAATATCAAATCTTTTTAAGCGAGCCTGCCAACCCTAAAGATATAACTGTCTTAACCAAAGAATAGAGTGATAACTGACGTTATGGCTGAAACAATGATAAAAAAAAGAGTCGGACTAGCTCATAGGGAGCTCCTTAGTGGGAACCTTAAGCTCAATCTTTTAAATGAATTGATTGATCCTGACCTTTATTTTACTGCGCTTACTCAAAGCAAGCTCCGAGGTAGCATCAATGTTAATGCCTTTATGATTGGATCAAGACATGTCATTATTTTCAACATGTGAAAACATTATTTAACTGAAATTTTTGCATGTCAAAACATCCCAAAACAAAAAGAGTTCCTGAAATTTACTCCGTTTACCGGAAAAAAAGATTGTGTGATCAAGGAACAGGTTGATTCATTCTCTTATTCATGTGCAATTGATAAATACGAGTGGGATGAGGATCTTATCAGGGAGATGCTGACATTGGCAGACAATTCTCTGCAACATGGAGAAATTGGACTCACAGCAAGCTTCCCTTCAAAAGATAAAAACATTGTACCCCACACGGTTATCTCAGTACCGAAAATGAACAATGGAGAATGTAATGTAAAAACCCTGCATAGTTATCCCAATGAGAATGCAATAATCATTACAGAAACATCAGTAAAAAATAAATCCATAAAAGGATATAGTCTATGAATATAGTAAAGATGAAAAAACTTTTGCCATATTTTTTAACAGCTTTTTTGTTTATATCTATCCTTGCAGGTTGTGGGGGTCTTCCTTCTGATCTTAAAAAAGCTTGTAAAAAAATACCCCAAAGGATTGAAACCGGGGAAAAACTTATCGACAAAAATCATGCGGCTTATAAAGATTTCATAAAAAAAGATGAGCTTAAAAAAATTAAACCTGCATTTACAAAGGAGATCCTTACTGGTGTTTTTAAAGAAGCCCATGAAGACCTTGGCCGTGTAGAAGCAATTTATACAACAAATCTCAAACCCTTGCTTGATGCAAACAAGGAAGAACTTGCTGTAAAAGTGTTAGCTGAGCTTAAAAAGATTAATACAGCTATACTTGATGCAGAAAATAAATCAAAATACCCCTTAAAAAGGGTAAAACACCTTAATAATGTTTTATTACAGATAGATAGTGTGCACAAAGAATCCCTGCCCAAGTCTGATAACATAGACCGAACTGTTAAGGAGCTTGAGACTGATCTTCTTATCCGGGCAAAAGAAAATTTTCCTGAAAAAGCAGACAAAATTGATACAAAATTCACTCCTCTTGTTTTGATGGCAAGGCAATCAAAAAATGCCCAAAAAGCACTGGATAGTGAATATATTAATCACAAAAATAATAATAAAACTGATTATTCAATAATTGCAGACAGTGCCGCTCTATTAGATAACAATTACAGGCAGGTACAAATTTTAAAAAAAGAATTTTCAAACAATATTGATAGTTTGTCAAAAAGTTATACAAAAATACTCAAAGATATGAAACCCATCCATTCCGTAGTGGTTAAAAGAGAATCATGGAATAACAGTCAGGACTTTTATAATCCAAAGATTGCAATCTTTGCAAGAGAGATAAGCCCTGAGGTTTTTGAATTTATTGAAACTAATACTATCGAAACAATTGTTGAGCTTTATCCGAGCTGGAACAATCTAAAAATGAAAAATCATATTGGCAATATCTGGAAAAAACTTGAAATTAACCCTGTTGATAACTGGCCTCGACAACAAAGACATGACAGTGCTTCTTTCTGGTTTGACAATTGGAGTACGAAATATTTTCATCAATATACAATTGTTGAAGATGGGGAAAAACATGACACTGACTGGGAGGTCGTTTCCGAAGGTATATATGAAAATAATTTCGAATACCTTGGCATGGCAATACTGACTAAACCCTTTGGCATGTTTGAAGACGAGGCTGATACAAATGCTGCCCCCCCGGGCATGGCTTTTGTAGGAAACCCTGAATATGGTAAATGGGAAAAAAACAGCAGCGGCGGCAGTTTCTGGAGCTGGTACGGAAAATATGCACTTTTCAGCAATCTGCTTTTTTATTCCACAATGGGCCCTGTTCGATACTCAAACTGGAATGGATACAATAGAAATTACCGAGGCAGGCAACCATATTTTGGGAAAACAGCTCAGGGATCTGCTAAATATGGAACATCTGGCGCCTATACAAAAAATTCGTCTGCGTTTAGAAGTTCTTCCTTTGCCCGGATGGGAGGGTCTAAAAGGCCTGCACCTTCTGTAAGAGGCGCGGCAAGCTCAGTACGTGGTGGCGGCCCCAAGGCAAAAGGCAAATAAAACAAGAGATGATTTAAGGAGAAAATATAATGGATTTTTCAACTATTTTTACAAGTTCTGTTTTCATGGATTTTGGTAAAGGATTTGTTTTTGTAATAATCAGCATTCTAATAATCGGGCTTGCAAAATTCCTGGCAGATCGCAGAACAAAAGAGTTTGATGATGATGCTCATATTGATGATGGCAATCTTGCTGTGGGACTTAGACGAGCAGGGCTGTATCTTGGAATTGCAATTGCTCTTTCTGCAACTATCGGTGGAGAGTCCAGAGGTTTTTTATCTGATATAATAACCCTTACTGCAGATGGTCTGCTGATACTGATTTGCCTATTTTCATGCCGCTACATTAATGACAAAGTAATGCTTGGGCATATAAATAATGATCAGGAGTGCATGAAAGGCAATAGCGCTGTTGGAACAGTTGAAGCATGCATGTATATAGCCACAGGTTTTGTAATTAACGGCAGCCTTAGCGGGTTAAGTAACTCATTAATAGAAGGTATTTTAAGCACTATAATCTTTTTTATTTTAGGTCAGTTTGTTCTCCTGGTATTTGGCTATCTTTATGAAGTCATAACCCCTTTTAATGTAAGAGATGAAATTGAAGAGAATAATCTTGCAGCCGGGCTTGGTCTTGGCGGCATTCTCATAGCAATGGGAATTATTTTAAGAGGGAGCATTGAAGGACCTTTTACAGGATGGATTACTGATATTGCAAATTTTGGAATGTATGCCTTATACGGCATTATAATGTTACTAATTTTCCGGGTTATCATTGACAGAATTCTCCTTCCCACAACAAAACTTGCAGTGGAAATCAGAGAAGATAAAAATGTGGCAGCGCTGCTGGTGGCGGAAAGCGCAATAATCGCTGTTGCAATAATAATAGCTTTCTCAATGTAATTACTAATTATAATAATGCAGAAGTTGAAATTCAATTTTGCATCTGTTCTTCTTTGCGGATGTATCTTTGCAAGCGGTGCCTGCGGTATAATCCTGGAGTATATCCAGGCAAGCATTGCTTCCATGATTCTTGGAAATTCTTTTGAACAATGGGCTGTGGTTATCGGACTCATGCTTTTCTGGATGGGCCTTGCAAGCCTTTTACAAATTCATATAAAGAAAAAACAGTTAATTTATATGTTTATTGCGGTGGAAACAGGTCTTGCCCTTGTGGGAGGATTTTCTCCAACCCTGACCTATTATTCATACAGCATGACTTCCCATTATATTCTCGTACTATACTTTTTTGTAAGCTTTATCGGCATTATGATCGGGCTTGAAATTCCCATTATTATCAGGATTAATAATGATTATACAAAAGAGCTTAAAACCAATGTGGGAAATATTCTAAGTGCTGACTATTTAGGAAGCCTTCTTGGAGCTTTAATATTTGTCTATATTATATTAAGGTTTTTTCCCATAACAAAAGCTGCTTTTCTTACAGCCCTGATAAATTTTTTGCTTGCCTTTGTAACTTATATTTATTTTTATTCAAAAAAATTAATAACAAGTAAAATCCCGGCACTGATAATGGTTATAACCATAATTTTCATCAGCTATGGCTATATCAAAAGTGACCAGTGGAACATTAAAATTCAGCAACCGCTTTACGATGACCCGATAATCCATACTCAAACCACGCAATATCAACATATTGTAATAACCCATTACAAGCCTCTTAATGAAACAAGACTTTTCCTAAATGGGAATCTTCAACTGTGCAGCCTTGATGAAGCAAGATACCATGAACCTCTTGTCCACCCCGCCATGAGTATTGTACCCCAGAAAAAAAAAGTTCTTATACTTGGCGGCGGAGACGGATGTGCATTAAGAGAAGTATTAAAATATAAAGATGTAGAGCGGGTTCTGCTTGTGGATCTTGACCCCGGTATGACCCAGCTTGCCATGGAGCATCCACAACTTACCAAAATAAACAACAATGCTTTTAAAGATGCACGGGTTGTGACCCAAAACATTGACGGCATAACCCCTTCAGATTATAAAGAAATATTCACGGAAAAGGAACAACGCAACAGTGCCAGCCAAAATAGCAATCCAGGCGGTGAATCAGGCGAAAGTATAAAAATAGCTGATGTAAAAATTATGAATGTGGATGCAGATAAGTTTCTTGAAAAAATACCCGGGTTCTGGGATGTCATTATTATTGATATGCCTGACCCTTCATCCCCGGAGCTTACAAAACTTTACTCAAAGGCCTTTTATTCCAAAGTAAAACGGCACCTTTCCATGAATGGCATAATGGTTGTCCAGGCGACGTCGCCCTATTTTGCAAAGGAGAGTTTCCTCTGCATCGGCAGAACCATTGAAAGTGCAGGCTTGTCCATATTGCCTTTTCATGAAAATGTTCCAAGCTTTGGTGATTGGGGCTGGTATATTGCATGGCATCCTGAAATCAAAACAAATAAATTAATGAAAAAAATAGATAATATAAATTTTTCGGTTGAAACACTATTTTTAACAGAAAGTATTTTTAAAGCAGAGCTTGAATTTGGCAAAAACCAGTTACAAACAAGTAGAAATGATATAAATACAATAATAAATCCGGTTCTTCTTTCAATATATGCGAATGAAAGCTGGTTATATTAATAAAAAGGAGAGATGAGATAATGTCCGGGGAACAGAAATATACAGGAAAAAATCATATTGTACTCTTAGGCTCTACAGAAGGGACAATACCTCTGATGGAACAGATTCTGATGGATGAGAGCGGGGATCCAAGGGATATTGTAGTTGTTGCAGAAGTTGACAAACACCCAATGCCGGATAAAAAAAAGGTTTATCATGTAAAAACGTTTAACA
The DNA here is from genome assembly GCA_021107575.1 of Desulfobacteraceae bacterium. Taxonomy (GTDB): domain Bacteria; phylum Desulfobacterota; class Desulfobacteria; order Desulfobacterales; family Desulfobacteraceae; genus JAIOSM01. The sequence continues at coordinate 6,292 of JAIOSM010000022.1, forward strand.
ATGCAAATATAGAGTTTGCTGACCGTGTTATAATTCATATTGAAGAAAATGAAAACAATTCACCTGTTCTGATGAATACACTGAAATTAAAAAAAGAAA
>JAIOSM010000155.1 GCA_021107575.1 Desulfobacteraceae bacterium
CCCATAGTCACACAAAGCAAATGATCATAATCTCCTGACATAGCCCCATTCTGATACTTCTTCAAATACTCCTTGTCAGCTCCTGCTTTAATCAAAGCATTTTTAACACGCCCCATTATTGCAAAAGCATTACCATCAGTATCTATAAGCTTTACAACTGGCTTTTTATTTGGTTCTGTCATAATTTTATACTCCTTTATAGAAAAGAAAAACCCTCAATGATCTCTCAAAGAGGGTTTTAATTAATTGATTTTAATTTTTAATTATAAAGTTTTTTACTGCTCCACCGAACTCAATTTTTATTTTAATTTAAATACTCTGGTTACAAATTCAGCTGCTTTTATTTTTGAAGCTTTTTTGGCTTTACTATTACTTCCAATCATGACACCTGAAGTTTCGCATCTACATTTTTCTTCTCCTGGTATCCCGTTTAAACCTGTAGTCGTTTCTATAATTCTGCCATCATTATAAAGTTTAAATCTACAATTAGCATAGCTATGTCCTTCCTTAGTCTTTTTTACATCATACTCAGCATCAAAAGCATGATGAGCATTTTTATATATTACGACCTCAGCATCGTATCCATCGTTATTCATTTTTTCTATCATTGGTGTCCACGGTTCTGCAGGAATCCAATTGTCTTTTTCACCAACTAATCCAAGCAATGGAGCATCAGTAAATTCAAATGGTTCGAATTCCATCGCCAAACCATAAAGTGAGATATGTAATGCAAATGTTTCTTTAACTCCTATTGCATCTTTTAGAGGGCTCCATTTAGTAATTAAAGAAACTATACCACCTTTAGAATTTCCAATAATTCCTATTCTGTTTTTATCAATTCTTGGATGGTTGCTCATTACTTCTAAAGCTTTATAAACGTCCACAGCCATTTCAGGAGAACTTACAGATTCTTGTTTACCAGTAGTGTTAGTGACACCTCTTGCTGTAAAAGAATCAATTTTAAATGTTGCTATGCCCATATCATGGAACATATCTAACCATGGAAAATTTCGTTTGGTGTTATAGCCACCAGAACCATGCATATATATCATACATGGAATTTGTTCTTTTTTTGAAACTTTTTTAGGGATAGTCAATTTACCAAAAATTTCAATATCTTTACCATTTTCAATTCCATCAAGAACATCTGCATAATAATCAAGATCTTTTGACATGAATTTAATTTTTTCTTTTTTGTTTCCCCATGCCCATACGGTGTTGGTAATTGATACAGAAAATACGATGACCAATACAGCAATTGTTATTTTTGAAAAATATTTCATTTGTTCTCCCCTCATCAATTTTGTATGGCGATTAGAATGTTACGATTTTTATTTTGAGAATAATAAAAGAATAACATGGTAAAAATAATTTGCCAAGTATTGTCGGTAAAATAGAAAACCCTCAATGATCTCTCAAAGAGGGTCTCCTTATATTAATTTTCCGAACAGCTGGTCGTTATTTGACCATCGCCATATTATTCAAATTTTGAAAATGATAATGAAACTTCATTTACATTAGAGCTATCATTATAAAAAGAACCAAGATACCAGTCATCTCCAACTTTAACCTTAAAATCAAATTTAGATTCTGCTCACTTTTCCAAAGACTTTTGGTTCAGAATTGGCACTTCATCAAAGAAAGAATCTTTTTTAACAATACCATTTGAAATTGATCTGGTAGACAAATAATGGACACTTTTCTAAGAGTGGATTATAAATCATTTAGGAGGGTGTTAAATGAAAAAAAGAAGAAGGAATTATACAAAAGAATTTAAGGAAGAAGCTGTTAAATTGATAATAGAACAAACCAATTCACCTCACAGGAACCTAATCGTATATGGGTAGGGGATATCACTTATATTTGGACATCAGAGGGGTGGCTGTACCTGGCCCCTTGTCTTGGATTTATTTTCAAGACAGATTGTGGGATGGGCAATGAGTAATCGAATAAACAAGCAGCTTGTGATTGATGCATTGTTAATGGGAATCTGGCGTCGCAACCCCGGACCGGGGTTGATGTTCCACACAGACAGGGGAAGTCAGTATTGTAGCAATGATTTTCAAAAAGTCCTCAAGCGCAACAAGATACTCAGCAGTATGAGTCGTAAAGGTGACTGCTGGGACAATGCAGTGGCTGAAAGTTTTTTTGGCAGTCTGAAAACCGAAAGAGTGTTTTTTAATAATTATAAAACAAGGGAAGAAGCAAAAAGAGATATTTTTGATTATATTGAAATCTTTTATAATAATAAAAGACGCCATTCTTATTTGGGTAATATCAGTCCAAAAGAATATGAAAAATTATGGAAAATAGAAAAAGCTGCTTAAGGAAAATGTCCGTTTTTACTTGACCACATCACTTTAAATATAAAAAAAAGCATGGTGGAATAAAATTGGCAAACGATGTACCAATGATGTACTGAAGACAAAAAGCAAAAGGCTTTTCATAATCTAAAATCATGAAAAGCCTTTATTATCTATGGTGCCCAGGCACAGAATTGAACTGCGGACACGGGGATTTTCAGTCCC
>JAIOSM010000079.1 GCA_021107575.1 Desulfobacteraceae bacterium
ACCCATTGCTCGATCAGGTCCAAAGGGAAAAGCCATTTCCCGGTAACTTTTGTTGCCGGAAGTCCCTTTTCTGCAATCAGCGAATAAACCATTTTTTCATTAACTTTTAAAAATACTGCAACTTCTTTTGTTGAAAATAATTTACTCATTTCTTTTCCTTTGCCTTTTCCTGTTTTGGGTTGGCTAATTCTTTTATTAATTGTGAGACTATCTGACCAGGGGTCAAAGAGTCACAATCAATTATTATATCTGCATATTCTTCATAAAGAAGCTTTCTTTCATTAAAAAGCTCTTCAATACCTTGTCCGGCTGGTCTTATAACGCCCCTTGCATCAAGGGATAAGAGCCTTTCTTCAAGATAGTTCAGGCTTAAGCAAAGAAAAATTATTATACTTTTTTTGCTTAAGTGTTTTATTCCTTTCTCACTATAGACAGCACTTCCACCCGGCGCTATAACAAATCCACAATAATCTGCCTGAGTCAAATAGTCCTCTTCTGTTTCTAAAAAACCATTCATACCTTTATCTGCTATGATTTCAGATAAAGTCTTTCCCTCACTTCTCTGAATAACTATATCTAAATCAACAAAATCAAACCCGATTCTTTTAGCAAGCAGTACGCCTATAGTACTTTTCCCCGATGCCGGCATGCCGATTAACACTATATTTCTACTTTTATCCAACTTAATCCTTTTACCCTGGCCTTTTTCCCTCTATACCTTTAACAAATACAAAATTTTAATAGTACACATCAACACAGCCATTGTAAATACCATTATATTATAACCAATGTGCAATGGAGTTAGCATAATACTGCAAAATTTTTTCTTCCTTAAAATTTGCTCTGAACTGGTCTCCGGATAATATAATAATATTTCTAAGCGCTAACATATCTACTGCCTCAACGATTGCATGGGTTTGCGTGCTGCGCGGTATTTCAAGGACAGGAGCTCCGTGTTCCTGCAATGTATTTAATAGCTTAACGATTCTCTCTTCAATATCAAATATTGTAAGCCCTTGTTCCATAGTTTCAACAAAAACTGTGGCAACTAAAGAAACAGGAACGATAGGCACGACATCTCCAATGTCAGACAACAACTTTTTGCTGAGTTTTTCGACCTCAACAAACCGATCTTTCCGCACAAGCCTTCTAAAATCAAGATTCTCCTTTTTACAATACTCTTTTACAGAAACAGGTGTGCCAAAATTAACAGAGGCATAGCCATAGCGTTTCCATTGGCTGAGAATCATTCTTATAACAGTATTAAGAATAAAGCCAATCGTAGTTTTAAAAACAAACCACAGACTTCTCTTCTCAGCAGTAGGATCAAGGGAGCGCAGTAGAGTTCTATCTTCAATAGTACGATCATAATTAATACCAACAGGTATAAAAACAATATCACGATTAGTTTTCAGATTAAATTTTCGCAACATATAATCCATAAGTCCAAGTTTTGGATTTTGCAGCTTGCCGTCACGAGTCAACCCTCCTTCCAAAAAAACAGCCTGACAAACCCCTTCCATAGTTGCCATATGAATGTACCGCTCCAAAACTCTTCGGTACAAGGGGTTCTTTGAATTACGTCTTACAAAGAATGCACCCATAAAACGGAATAACATATGCAATGGCCAGATTTTTGCCCATTCGCCCACAGCATAAGAAAGGGTTGTTCTTTCAGCTGCAAGAAAAGCCACAAGGATATAATCCATATTAGAACGATGATTCATAATAAAAACCACAGTAGAATCAGGATTTATATGACTGTATTCTTCATGCTTAAAAAGCCCTACCCTCACACGGTATAGGAGGCGTGCTATTTTTTTTGCGACCCAGTAACCAGTCCTGAAATAAAAATAAGCATTAAAAGAAGGCACAATTTCTCTTGCATAAATCATAACTTTTTTTTGAGCCAGCTCCAGAGGCATATCGTGTTCTTTTGCATAATCCTGAATCGCTTTGATAACTTTAGGATCATATGCCAGCCTGTCCAGAAGTACCTGTCTTTTGGTCAGCTGAAATGCCCTTATCTCAATATCAAGACGGGTGCCGATCTCTTTTAGCACCTGATTAATACGCCGCCGCAGAAACCAGCGACTGCTTGGAATCAATACCTTCTCCAGTGCTGCTATTATAGCAAAAGCGATTAATATAATGAAAAACCAAAGGGAAATTGTTATCTCACCTGTCATTTACGTCCTCCTTAAACATTGAATTAATCTGGCTGATAGCTTTAATAACTACGCTCAAAAATTAAACTGAAGAACTCTCAATAAAATTTATATAGCAGATATTAAGACTTACAAAAACAAAAAAATAAGTTAAGATACTTTTATGATGGAAAACAGTGAAAATTACTTCTATTCAATAAAGGATATTAGAAAGTTTGAAATTAAGATAAAGCGATCAACATTTTTCTGTTCACTTAAATTTGTAGAAACAACAAAACAGGCCAAAGAGCATATTTCTCAAATATCAAATAAAAACAAAACCGCAACCCATAATTGCTGGGCATATATTGTGGGAGACAGCGGTACGACAAGCCATTGTTCAGATGCCGGAGAACCTTCGGGTACTGCAGGGCTCCCAATGCTGAATACTTTAAAAAAATATAAAACAACAAATATTGCAGCAGTTGTAACAAGGCATTATGGAGGAGTAAAACTTGGAATAAAAGGTCTGATTGATGCATATAGTGAATCTGTAAAACAAACATTAGAGCAAAAAAAACTTGTTAAACTTATTAAAACAGAAATCTTCTGTATCACTACTCCATATTCGTTTAATGACACATTAATATATCAGCTTGATAAATACTCAGGAACAATCATTAATACAGATTATTCAGAAGCTATTACATATGTATTTGAAGTGGAACAAAAAGATGCTCTAAAACTTGAAAAACATTTACTTGGATTTCAGAATTCAGGCATTTTAACATACTCACAAAACAACTAATACCTACTTATGAAAGAGATCTGCTTATGAAAATAAAACAATTTAAACTTGAAAGATTTTTTGCAAAATATGAATTTACAGCCAAACACCTTTTATGTTGTTCTGATTGTGAAGGGCTTACACAAGAAGAGCTTCTCAGCCTTGCTGATGCAAAAGGTCTTAGTCTGTGGAAAAATTTGACACTGGGTTATACTGAGTCAAAGGGACACCCAATGCTACAGCAAGAAATTTCATTGCTCTACAAAGACATCTATCCCTCAGAGATATTGGTTGCAGCTCCTGAGGAGTTAATTTTTATAGCAATGAACACTATTCTAACCCCGGATGATCACATAATTGTAACATATCCGGGATATCAATCCTTATTTGAAATTGCAAATTCAATAGGGTGTGATGTCTCCAAATGGGAACCTGAATATGGCAACAAAGGTTTCCAATTTGATATTAACAAGCTTGAGAGACTTATCCAAAGCAACACCAAATTGATAATAATAAACTTTCCCCACAATCCAACTGGAGCCACCATTAATCAGGAAGATTTATCCATAATTGTGAAACTTGCAGACAACAACAATATTTTCCTCTTTGCAGATGAAATGTATAAAGGATTGGAATATGATGAAAACAATCAAATTAAATCAGTCTGCGATATATATGAAAAAGGAATCAGCCTTTCAGGGATGTCAAAAAGTTATTCTCTGGCAGGCCTTAGAATTGGCTGGCTTGCAACAAGGAATAAAGAAATTTATAAAAAAGCATGCGAATTTAAAGATTATACAACCATCTGCAACAGTGCTCCAAGCGAAATTCTTGCAATCATTGGACTTCGCGCAAAAGATATAATCATCAAAACTAATTTAGAATTAATTAAAGCCAATCTTGACCTGCTTGATTCTTTTTTTAAAAACTACGACTCAATATTTGAATGGCACAGACCCATTGCAGGCCCAATAGCATTTCCACGTCTGAAACTTGACAAGCCTGTTTCCTTATTCTGTAAAGAAGTGCTGGAACAAAAAAGCGTGCTTCTTTTACCATCTGATCTCTATGATTACAAAAGCAATAACTTTAGAATCGGATTTGCAAGAAAAAATATGCCCGAAAGCCTGGATAAGTTGGAAGAATATGTCAAAACTCTCTAAAATAAGCACAAGGACCTTTTGCATTGTTTTTAAAAAAATGATAACTCATGAAAAGAATTTTAATCGTATTAATATAGGACTTA
>JAIOSM010000092.1 GCA_021107575.1 Desulfobacteraceae bacterium
ACTTGAGAAAATTGCTCCTGATGAAACAAAAGCTTTGGAAGAATGCCGTAAAAAATTGACCGCTGGGAAAGCCAAACTTGATCCAAAATTAAACAATACAAAGCTTGTAACTCGTTGGCGGTTATGGGTTCCGGAGAATTGGAAAGGGAAAGAAGCTTTTGATTGATAAATCAGAAATAATGGAATTTTCAAGAAAATTTGGACTCAGGGCAAATGTTGTTGAAAAGGATTATGTGCTTGGCTGGGTGCTTGCAGGTATATTTAATCATACTAAGATAGCAGCAGATTGGGTCTTTAAAGGTGGGACATGTATAAAAAAATGTTACTATGAAACCTATCGTTTTTCTGAAGACCTTGATTTTACACTAACAGATTCATCCCTTCTTGAAGAAAAATTTCTTGTTAATAGTTTAAAAGGTGTTTCTGAATGGATATATGATGCCTCTGGTATTGAACTCCCAAAAGATTTAATAAGATTTGAGATTTATCAGAACAACAGAGGTGGTATATCTGCTCAGGGTCGTATTGGATACCGCGGACCACTGCAACCAAGGGGTGATCTGCCTCGTATTAAACTGGATTTAACTATTGATGAAATCCAGGTACTGGAACCTGTTGTAAGAAATGTTCATCATGTCTATTCTGATTACCCTGGTGATGGAATACAGATCAAATGCTATTGTTTTGAAGAAGTTTTTGCTGAAAAAATCAGGTCGCTTGCTGAACGGGAACGCCCAAGAGATCTATATGATGTAGTTCTTCTTTATCGTTATGATAAACTACGAGCCAATAAAGATATTATTTTAAGTACGCTTGAAAAAAAATGCAAATTTAAAAACATCCCTGTTCCTACAATGGATACTTTGCAGAACAGAGCTGAAAGAGAAGAGCTGGAAGCTGAATGGGAAAATATGCTTGCTCATCAAATGGCCTCCTTACCAGCTTTTAAACAATTTTGGACGGAAATCTCGCAAGTAATGGAATGGCTGCATAATGATTTTAAGGAATAAAACAAAGGAGAATCAATGAGTCCGGCAGATATTGTACAAAAATTATGGAATTATTGTAATGTCCTTCGTGATGATGGAATGAGTTATGGTGATTATGTTGAGCAACTAACTTATTTGCTCTTTCTTAAAATAGCTGATGATTTGAACCAAGAAGAATCTGCAAATACATAACCCATGGAAACCATCATTGCTTCAGACATTTTTGGTAAAACGCCTACACAAATTTAAAAAATTAATGCTTTAACTTACACCTTTTTCTTTTAAAAATGGCACATATTCCATATCTGTCACCATGATATGATTTTTCAACCAGTCAGTTAAGAAATCCATCAAATCCATGGACAATGCAGCATTGCCAGCATTGAAATCTTCCTGAAACTTGAGAACCTGGTTAACCAGATCTTTGTGGATCTTTTTATGCTCTTCAAAGTCAGGGTATTCATATTTTTCAAATAATTTTTCTTCATGGGAAAAATGATATACTGTATATTGAGCAAGTTCATCAAGAATACCACTGGCTTCCTTTGCCCCCAACTTCATTTTCATGGCTCGATGCAGATGATTGACCATGCCCACCAAGTGTTTGTGCTGCTCGTCAATTTGCTCAAGAGTTGTTTCAAATTTGGATGTCCATGGCATAAAATCAGGAATGTCAGTCTCCTTCAAACCCATATCCATATCCACGAATGCTTCTGCGTCTTCTCTTGATACCTTAAAGACACTGATCATATCTCTAAGGCTTGAGGAAAGATCAGACATATCTCCTGCGCTTTTGTTCATCTGACTACTTTTTGTGTTCATTGTTTCAGCAACTGAATTTACTTTGGAAATTTCCTCGGCAATTTCAGAAGATACTTCAGAGCTCTGGGCAACATTCTCATTAACCCCTGCAATGCCAATAGAAGCCTGCCCCATATTTTGCGCAATTTCTACAGCTGATTCAGATTGTTTTTCGATGGCTGATGCTATGGTAGAAACTATTTTTGTAACATCAGAAATAACAATTGTTATCTTTTCCACATCTTTAACTGTGTCGCCTGTAGAAGTCTGAATACTTCCAATTTTTTGCTTAATATCTAGTATTGCATTAGCTGTTTGACTTGCAAGCCCCTTAATTTCTTCTGCAACAACTGCAAAACCTTTTCCTGCCTCGCCTGCTCTTGCAGCTTCAATTGTAGCATTTAAAGCAAGAAGATTTATCTGTGCTGCAATGTTAGTAATGACTTCTGTAACTTTTGATATCTCTTTTGCTGAATCACCTAAAAGCCCAACACCCTCAGATGCTGTGTGAACCTGGTCGGCAGCATTATCTGAAATCTGTCTTGCTTTTTCGCAATGTCCGGCAACTTCATTAAGTGTAATTTTCATCTGTTCTGCTGAATCATTTACTATACTAAGATTTGTTGCTGCCTGTTCGCTTGCAGCCGCAACAGAGTCCATATTATTGCTCATTTCTTCTGCTGCCGCTGCAACTGAATTTGACCTGGAAAACAAATCACCGGCACCTTCTGACATCTGATCTGATACTGATAAAAGTTCACCTGAAGCTGCTGTCACCGTCTCTGAATTCAAACTCACATCAACAATAATATTGTTCAGCTTGTCAACAAATTCATTGAACGAGTTTGCAAGCTCTCCTATTTCATCTTTTGTTTTAATTTCAATTCTCTTGGTTAAATCGCCATCACCCTCGGAAATATCCTTTAATGCAGCAGCGACTTTTTGTATGGGTTTAATAATAATTCGAATAAGAAAAAACGCAATTATTGATCCGAAAATTACGGCACAAATACTTACAAATGTAATCAAACTCTGGGATTGACTAATTTGAGACTCCATAAATTGCAGCTGAAGATTTTTCAATTGTAAACAAAGTTCCTGAATTTTCTCGGCATTCTCTTCCATTGATGCCTTTGAAATTTTTTGTTGCTCCATTAAACCTGCATAACTTTTGAACGAAGCTAAGTAATTTTTGATAGAACTTTGAATCGGATCCAATGGTTTGGTTTTTTCTTCGTCATCTATATTCTCTTTTATTTTAGCAATCACCCTGTCAATATCTTGCATATTCTTAATCATTTTTTTAAAAACTCCGTCATCCTCAGCACGAATATATTCTTTTTCAAAGATACGAGTCTTTAATAGCATATTACCGACTTGTGATACCCCTGACGAAAGTTCCATCATTTCGCCGGAAAAAATCTGTACATCTTCCATATAGAATTCCAATTGTTCCTGCATTTCCTGATAAAAAATAATAACAGATTTTTGTAATGCTGAAGTAGCCTTTATCATAGCAACCCTGTTGTCATCGCTTTTATTACTAAAAAATGCCCGTTCGCTTTTTATACAATTGTCTTGTACTTTTAATAAAGATGTAAGTGCCTTTTTAGATGTGTCTTTTTTTAACAAAGGTTTAATCTTAACAGCAGACGTTTTAATATCTTTATGTTTCCCTTCCCATTCAGCAAGGAATGAAGTGTTTTTTCCAATATTCATCTGGGTCAGGGCCATCCGATAACCTTTGGCATGGATAAAACTTTTCTGAATATCTATTGCATATTGAACTCTAAGGCGCATTTCAGCAATCTTGGGTGCACTATCTTCTTTTAACTTATCAAATTTTGTTTTTTGTTCATCACGAATGGCTGCACTTGTTTTTAATGCAAGACTGGCCTTGTCGTTCATATCTTTCATTAAAGCACTTTTTTTACCTGCAAGCGTAACATAGCTTGAAAAAGCCTTGTTATATTTATCTAAATTTTTTAGTATTTCACTGGTTTGTTTTTTTGTATCTTCTGACTTTGAGGCAGACAAAATTTGTTGAGTTTTGCTTTTTAACTGAGCGGCCTCTTTATGAACGTTATCAACAGCTTGTACATTACCGGTTAAAATAAACTTGTTTTCATTTTGCCGTGCTTCTAAAACATGATTAACAAGGAGTTGAAACTCATTTGCAGAATCCACTTTTTCGACCACTTGTATTAAACTGAATCGCCCCACAAATGCTATGGCAATTAACAAAATAAGAATAATTAAAAACCCGCCTGTAATCTTTTTCGCCAAACTCATTTTATTTAACATTATAATCCTCCGAAACAAGTAATAGAAACACGATTCCTCAAGCTGTTAAAAAGCTTTATATGCTGGACTCCATGCACTGTATATTAGATTGATACGATTAGAATATATCAAAAAAAGAAATTTAGCAAGATTTTACGAATTCTTTTTTTACGAAAAGCAGTCAACTGACTGCTAAAGGTCAACCTCAGCCCACCGTCATTATGTGGAGAGTATCCCCGTTATTTAAAGTCTTATCCATGCGTTCGCCATAGGACAGATACTTTGACATATTTACAACCACTCTAAATTCTATATCAACTTCGTCTTTCTTATCCAGAAGAATTTCTTTAACCTTCTGACCATATTTTTTAACCAACCCGTCAATCAGATCCTGCAAAGTATTCCCTGAAAACTCAAAATCCAATTTCTTCTTCCTGTTAAATATCTTATAAAGAGCGGGTAGCCCTTCTATCTGTAAATTTATTTTCATTTTTTCTCCTGTCTTAATTTAACAACTAACCTTATAACCAACATATCACCACATGCTATTAAGGTCAAATTATCACATCAACCCTAACCTATATTTAATAAAATTTGTTTGGCCTGAAATTTATCAAAAATTTATTACAAATATGTTGACATTCCCTAAGTTTGTATATAGCTTTGACTAGTCTGTAAATCGTGAACGGAGGGTAGAAGTCCGCCTCCGGCGGACTTCTACTACACTGTAACCAGACTTAAGGAATAAAGGGTTTGCTTAAGGAGGAAAACAAAAATGTATAAAAAAAGTCAGGTTCGACAAAATGCAAAAATCGACGCTAAGAACAATATTCCAGCTATCAATGATCCAAACCCATCTCAATTTGAACAGGAAATGATGGCCATGGCCCGCCATGAAGCATGGCAGGTAACAGCCAAATTTGCTCCCAAACTGGAAAAACTCAACGGAAAGCACAAACCTCTGCTAAAGGATTATGAAAGAATCTCTAAAGACTATGATAATCATTCAGCCGAGATCAAACGATCTGAGCCCAGCGTAGAACTTTCAAGGGGCAAGTATTATGCCTTGATGTTCCTGTTTGTGCTGAGTGAAATCCCTATGAACTCACTTGCTTTTGCCGTGTTTGGTGAAAGCCAGCTTTTTACCTGGATTATGGCGGTTGGCATTGCTGTAGCAATACCATGGATTGCCCATGCCATGGGTATCCTTTTAAAACGCGGCTCCAAACCATGGTGGAAAAGCAGCCTTGGAGTGGGAATATTATCATTTGTCACCATTGCCGGCCTGATTGCCATTGGCTACGTACGTGTTCAATACCTTGGTGATCTTGCAGAGACAGACGCAATTGGCAGTTTTGGCGGAAGTAAATTTATTGGTGTGGCCTTTGTTGGTTTGAACCTGGTGATTTTAGTTGCAGCAACACTATGCTCCTACTTTGCCCACGATAAAGACCCCTTACTGGAGAACCTCCACCGCCGGACCAATAAAATCAACAAGGTCATGCGTGGTATTGAAGGCAAGCACAATGAAATCCTGACCGAACAGCAACAGGAAATCAACCGGATTCATCAGGAAGCTCAAGAACTTATCTTCTACTATCGAAAAATAAACCAGCGAGAACGTCCTGACCATACAAAACCTGAGTCCTTTGACAAAGAACATAAGATGGATGTTAATTTTGATATGCAGGAAACAAATCAAGAGATGCTTAATGCTACCAGGATATTGAAATTAGAAGAGACTGGTGTCAATCTTGAAAAGTAAACCCCTTTCACGACCCTATGTCATATAATATAGGGTCATATGATCCATGGAGGACACCCTAATGAAACGGTTAAATTATAAATATTTGTGGCTTTTTTTTCTAAGTGCTCTTGTTTTCATAGGTTTAATGAGCACTGATGTACCTGCGTCTTCTATTTTCAAAAATGATAAAGAATCGAAATTAATCATTGTTTTTATAGATATGTCGGGCAGTACAAATAAGGTGCGGCAAACAATATATAAAAATGCGTTTGAGATGATTTATAAAAGTTTAAAGCAGGGAGACCGTATTGTAGTTGGAACAATCACGAGCCATTCCTATATTGATTTCAAACCAGTGGTTGACGAAGAAATTCCAAAACAAACCATTTGGGTAAATCGCCTTAAATTTGAACAGAACCTGACCCGAACAAAGAAAAATATCCGTGAGACTGTTGACCAGCTTTTAAAACTCAAACAGGGTACTAAATATACAGAAATTCTAAATTCCTTGAATATTGCAGATACAATTTTTCATAGTGAGAAGAAGCGAAAAAAAATCCTTGTACTCCTTTCAGATATGATTCAGGACTCAAAAGAATATAATTTCGAGAAGGTCAAAATCACCAATCAATATATTGCAAATATAATTAAAAACCGAACAGAACAAGAACTGATCCCAAACCTTTCGAAGGTTAAAATTTATGTGGCAGGAGCCAGTGCATCAAGTTCTAAAAGGTTTCGAGCAGTAGAGTTGATATGGACACGATATTTTAAAGCTTGCAACGCTGATTTCTCCACTCACCGCTACGGGCATTCACTCTTAGAATTTGAAAAAGGCTCAGGCTCGTAAGCCTTCCTAAGGAGAAATATACCAAAGGCTTTTAGATGACAAATAATATTATTATTTTCCTGATTCCAATTACACTGCTTACTTTAACACCTGGTGTGGATACCATGCTGGTTATCCGAAACACCACCCGGGGTGGATGGTGGGACGGTGCAACAACAAGCCTTGGCATCTGTTCAGGACTTTTCTTTCATGCTGTTATATCTGCTATTGGTATTTCTGTTCTCATTCTTCAATCTGCATTAGCATTCAGCCTTTTAAAAATTGTAGGAGCAGCTTATCTTTTCTTCCTTGGAGCTATCAGTTTAAAAAGCGCTTTAAAAAATGACTCCGGTTATGCGAATCAAATTAAAACTAAACCAGGCAATATTTTTAATGCAAGGCGTTCTTTTACAGAAGGATTGTTTTGTAATATTCTCAACCCCAAAGCCATTGTTTTTTATATGGCTTTTTTACCCCAATTTATCGACCCTTCAAAACCTGCTCTCTTGCAAACCTTTTTCCTTGCAGGGCTGCACTTTATTATTGCCATGATATGGCAGGTCTTGCTTGCATCCATGATAAATCGTGCTAAAGCAGTATTGGAAAAAAATTTTATAAAAAAAAGTTTGAATGCAATAACAGGAATTGTAATGATGATTTTTGGCGCAGGTCTACTTATTGACAATTAAAAAAAAAATCTATTACCATAAAAAAATTCATTTAAATTTTGAGAATTCAAAGCATCTGCCGGTTAAACTTTCAATAGTTTTGCATTAAATCAGTGCAAGTCTAATTCAATTTTATATCTAAGAATAGCTTGATCCATCCCAGCAGTGTGTGCAAAGTTTTTCTTTTGGCATTCCTATTGCTTCTACAAGATCTTCTATCCTTTGAAATTTAAGCGTTGTAAGACCAAGATGCTCTCTTATTTTTTCAATCATTTCAAGGTTCTTGGAAGATCCTGATTTGGCATATTCTTCAAGGTTTTTATCTTCCTTGCCTTCAAGTTGTAAAATCATCTTTCTGCCGGCAAGATCAAGGGTTGAACGGGATTGGGAAAAATTTAAATAGTCGCAGGGATAAATCAAAGTAGGACATGCAGGTCGCATATGCACCTCTTTTGCACCACGTTCATACAAAAGATGAATATTGTCTTTAAGCTGTGTGCCCCGGACAATTGAATCTTCACAAAAAAGAATTCTTTGACCTTTAATTATTTCTTTTACAGGGATAAGCTTCATTTTTGCAACAAGATCTCTTACAGCCTGACTTTGGGGCATAAAACTTCTTGGCCATGTGGGGGTATATTTAACAAAAGGCCTTTTATATCTTGCTCTTTTTGCATTGGCATAACCTATTGCATGCCCTATTCCTGAATCAGGAATACCTCCAACAAAATCAATCTCAACATCATCATTTTTTGCAAGAGCTTTCCCGCAATTATAACGGACATCTTCAACATTAATACCTTCATATGTTGAAGCAGGATAACCATAATAAACCCACAAAAATGAACAAACCTGCATTTTATCACCGGGTTTTTTTAATTGTTCGCACCCTTCAGGAGTGATTAAAATAATTTCCCCGGGGCCTATTTCCTTTTCAACTTCATACCCTAAATTAGGAAAAGCACAGGTTTCAGAAGTCGCTGCAAAACCCTGCTCTTTTTTTCCAATGATCAAAGGGGTTCTGCCGAGTCTGTCTCTTGCTGCAAAAAGACCTTTATCAGAAAGCAAAAGCATTGTACAGGAACCTTGAATAGACTCTTGAGCATAAGCTATCCCTTCCTCAAAACTTGCTTTTTCACTGATAAGCATGGCAATAAGCTCTGTTGGGTTTATCCCGATACTCCCTATTTCTGAGAAACTCTTTTTTTGCGCAAATGCTTTCTTTGAAAGTTCATCAAGATTATTTATTTTGGAGACAGTAACCAAACCAAATGTTCCTAAGTGGGATCTTGTGAGAATTGGCTGATTCTCATTGTCGCTGATAACTCCAATGCCCGTCTGTCCATGAAGTCCTGGAAGTTCTGATTCAAACTTGGTTCTGAAATATGAACTCTCAAGGCTGTGAATTTTTCTTTTTATCCCCTCGGAATTCAAGACAGCAAGTCCACCTCTTTTTGTTCCAAGATGGGAAAGATAATCAGTCCCGTAAAACAAATCAGTAACACAATCATCCTTTAATGCACATCCAAATATGCCGCCCATTATAAGCTCCTTAAATTATAAATAATCAAACTGATTTACAAACAAGTAACAAAGAATGTAATCTATCAAATACTGATATTATTTCAACCTTTTTAAAATATTTAAGCCTTTGACTTTTTTAATGTCAAGTAAATATTGCAGCCAAAAAGCAGAAGAGCTCCTACCCCTCCTGAAACAGAGAGCGCAGGATCAGATACAATAAAGGGCCCTAAAATAGCCGCAAGCAAAATTCTGGTTGATGATATTATACCACCTTCAATTGCAGTAACATACTTAAAGCCAACAGTGATTAAATATTGACCCGCTATACTGAAAAATGCACAAAGAAGGAGGTACTTAAGCGTTAATGCATCTGGTATATACATTTTATTATAAAAAATTGATATTATGACTATACTGCCGAGCCCAAAAAGAAAAAAAAGTATTGTTTCAGTATCATTCTCTTTACGGCATAAATTAAGATAAATTAATGCTACCGCAGCACTTATTCCTGAAACAAGCGCCCACAAGCTATCACGTTTGAACCCCATTTCACCGGGGTCAAGGATTAACCAAACGCCTGCAAAAGACACTAAAACAATAATTATGGAAATAATATCCCGCTGATCCTTTAAAAGAAACCATGAAATTATTGCGATAAAAACAGGGTATGTCATATTAAGTATGTTTGCTTCGGCAACCGAAGTTAAAGTTGTTCCTTTAAAAAAGCAATAGACGGCAACACAGTTTGCAAGGGTTCTTCCAACAAGGTAAGAATATTTTTTTGGTTTAATCGATTGCCTTTTAGCCAGCATTACCAACACTACTACAAGAAAGCCTACAAAAAATCGAGTAAAAACAAAAAAAGCAGGATCAATTGTTAGCCCAGCCATTATAGACCATTTAACAACAGCAGTTGCAAGATAAAAACAGAATGCAGACCCAAAGACAGCAATACACCCTAATAATACAATATAATTTATTCTTGAACCTTTATTCAATTTCCAATCAACCTTATGTAATAAAAAATACTAAACTTGGTATACGCTTTTAATAAAAAAAAGCAAAGCCTTGACAATTATCTGTTTTTGGTTAATTAATCTATTCTTAATTTATTAGTATAAGACTTACGCAAATATAATATATAAAATAAGGGCTTAAAAAAAGATATGTTAACTGATAATATAATCGATTTAATTGGAAACACGCCTCTTATTCGACTAAAAAATGAAAACATTCTGGCTAAAGCTGAATTTCTAAATCCAGGCGGCAGCTTAAAAGATAGAGTTGCAGTTGCAATGATTGAAGGTGCAAAAAGAGATGGCCTTTTACACAAAGACTCCATTATTGTTGAGCCAACCTCCGGCAATACAGGCATAGGCATTGCAATGGTTGGCGGCCTAAAAGGTTATAAGGTAAAAATAGTAATGCCTGAAAACATGAGCATAGAACGGCAGAAAATCATCAAAGCCTTTGGTGCTGAGCTTATTCTTACACCGGCAAATGAAAATATTGAAGGCTCTGTTACGCGTGCCATGGAAATAGCTGAAAGCGATCCAAATGTCTTTGTCCCCCAGCAATTTGAAAATCCTGACAATCCACGTATACATTATGAAGAAACAGCAAGAGAGCTCTGGAGGCAGACCACAGGAGAAATTGACTGTTTTGTTTCAGGAGTGGGAAGCGGTGGAACACTTCAGGGCATTGGCAAGTTCTTAAAAGAGAGAAAACCTGATGTAAAACTTATTGCTGTGGAGCCAAAAAGTGTATCTGCACTTCTTGGGCACGAACCCGGGCTTCATCAGATTCAAGGTATTGGAGATGGCTTTATTCCAAAAATTCTTGATACTTCTCTGATAGACGAAGTCCTTGAAGTCACTGATGATGAAGCCATTGAGACTGCAAGGCAGCTAGGACGTAAATCAGGTCTTCTTGTTGGCATATCTTCCGGTGCAAATGTCTGGGCAGCCCGCAAAATGGCAAAACATATCAAGGGAAACATTGTAACACTTTTATGTGACCGTGCAGAACGCTATTTCAGCACATCTCTCATGTAAGGAGTAATAAAAATGATTGAAGAAACCAGGCATTATCAAGTACGGGTTTTTTATGAGGATACTGATCATTCAGGAGTTGTTTACCATGCAAATTATCTTAAATATTTTGAACGCGCAAGGGAAGATTACCTTGGCTATCAACAACTCATTGATATGGGAAAAGAAGGAATTGGTTTTGCTGTATATAAAGCAAGCTTAAGTTATAATGAAGGTGCTGTGTTTGGAGATATTTTAGATATAAGAAGCACAGCTCAATTTGATGGTGACTATAGAACAATTTTTCACCATGAAGCATGGAGAGAAAACAGTAACAAAGCAGCTGTCACTGCTGATATTCAACTTGTCTGTCTTAACAGTGAAAAAAAGCTTCTCAAAATTACCGACCTTGGTATTTTCAAATAACAAAGCATGCAACCATTATTTTGCTACTGCCCCGGCTCTTTCCAATAGTTTATTTATGCTACCCAGATACTCTTTATTGCGGCATGGTTTTGACAGATGATCAATGTTGGCATCCCTTTGTTTTAACTCTTTTATGGACTCTAAAAATTCTATATTCCCGGAAATAAAAAGTATTGGAATAGTTTTGTTTGTTTTTCTGATATGATTATATACATCCATACCGCTAATAGTCCCCGGAAGAACATAGTCCAGACTTATCAAATCATATTCATTTCTTTCAAATAAATCTATCGCAACCTTTCCATTATTAGCAGTCCCAACTTTGTGGTTACAGGGTTCTTGTGTTAATATTCTGTATTGTACATCTGATATTGCCGGTTCATCCTCTACAAGAAGAATGTACTTTTCAAAATGCGATTCTGATTTACTAATTTCTACTTTTTCTTTATTAGTTAATTCTTTTTTAATAACAGGTATACTAATTGTAAATTTTGTACCGGAACCTGGTTCAGACTCGACCGAAATATTACCCTTATGCTGCTCAATATATTTTTTTACGTTAGACATTCCATAGCCTGTTCCTCGAATACCTTCACCATAAACGCCGGCTGTATCTTTACTCCCTTTCAAGGTAAAAGAAGGCATATAAATATTTTCCAGATGCTCTCTTGGGATTCCACACCCATTATCTTCGATTTCAAAGCAGATGTTATCATTAAAAAAGTATGTACGAAATATTATTATAGGGTGTTCAACCTTACTTAAAGCATGTATTGAATTTTGTATAAGGTTTACTAATGCATGCTCAATCATGCCTGAGTCAGCTAGCAGTTCAGGGACACCCGGCTTATCTTCCTTTACCAGTGCAATCCCTTTAAGATCTTTTTTCAAAAGATTTATAACCAGATCAATTCTCTCATTAATCCTGAAAAATTCCTGCTTTAATTCCTGACTTTTGGCAAATGCAACCAGGTTTTTTGTTAAATTTTTGCCCCTTACGGTTTGTTCAAATATCAATTCAAGAGTCTTTTTTGTTTCCAAATCCTTACACTCCATAAGTGTAAGCTCTGTGTTGCCCATTATGACACCTAAAATATTATTAAAATCATGGGCCATTTTCCCTGCAATCTGTCCGACCAATGCATGTTTTTCCTGCTCTGCTGCATATTGCTGGGCTTCTATTTTCTCTTTCTCTGCCTGCATGCGTTCAGTGATATTAAGGCATGTTCCAAAAAGTTTTACAGCCTCTCCTTCTTTATACTCAATTCTTCCGTTGGTCTGGACATAAACAACTTCACCGTCTTTACAAATAAGGCGGTATTCACTAAGAGCAAGCTCTTCTTGTCCAGATGCAATACTGTCTGTAAGCCACTTTGTAACTCTTTCTGCATCCTCGGGGTGATGGATGTCTTTAGTTACTTTTTCATAATCTATAATTTCATATTTATCATATTTAAGCAGGTGATGCATACCATCTGACCACAAAACTTTTCCTGTTTGTATATTCCAGGTGAAATCACCCATTTTTGCAATATACTGTGCCCTATGCAATTTTGACTCACTCTCCCGCAGGGCATCTTCAGCCATCTTGCGTTCTGTGATATCCACCCCAATACTCAAGACACCCTCAATCTTTCCAGATATATCCCGCAAAATATTGTTGCTCCAACTTATCAGCCTCTCCATACCGCTTTTCAGTACAATGTGGTTTTCATATTGTGATATTTCAGGCATATTCCTGAGTGCTTTCTCAAAAACCTTTGGTATGCTTTCCTTATCTTGTGGTGGGATAAAAAGGTCAAACCAGTTCTTCCCAATAGCATCATCTTTTTTATATCCGCTCAATTCTTCAGCATATTTATTAAAAGTTCTAATAGTAGCAGAAGAGTCCAGAGTCAGCACAATCATATTGGCTGTTTCTAAAAGATTTTCTGCAAATTCTTTTGTAACAGTCAGTTCTATATTCTTTTCCTGCAACTCTTCAATAATTGATTGTAAATGCTCCTTTGTTAACTGAAGTTCCTGTTTCAGATGTAGTAATTCGCCATCAGCATTTCCTTCTTGTTCAGGGCTGATTATTTCGGAAGCCTGTAGTGTTTCAGGTCCTTCAAACAAAATAAGGAAATTTGTTTCACTTGTTTCTGGATCAGAAACAGGAATAACACTAATATCAGTAGTGATTACTTTGTTATTCTGCTTAAAACTGATATTTTTTTTCCTGACCTTCTCTTTTTTCTTTTTTACTTCTTCTATTGCTACATAGAGATCAGGCATCAAGCCTTCTCCTACCATTTTGGATAATTTCAGGCTTGCTTCGCCGCTTACAGGTCCTATATAAGAAAATATATGTCCGACAAACTGCCGTATTTGCATATTACTGTCAACAAGCACGCCAGGCGGTGCATAAGTGTCAATAAGAATATTATTAATCTGCTGGCTGACTTTGGCAACATTTGCAGAACTTTCCTTTGCCTCTGATCCTTTTCTCTTTGCCATTCAATTACTCTCTCATTTCAACAAAGCATTTTATGAATACAAGAACTGCCTAATTTTGCTCTAAAATCAATATCAATGTTTTTAGTGTCTGTCAATATAACTGTCCTGTCCATTACCTTTCGATAAGAAGAATGTAAAAGTTTAACAATGCTTACTTATTGCGAATTATTTCTGAAGAAAAATCTTTACCGTTTTTTTCAAGATTTATAAAATACAGAGGGTATTTTTCCCTTGATGCCTTCATAATTCTGTCAAAGGGAAGATCAGCAAAATGTCCGTGGTCTTTCACATACTCCATGTGTTTGCTGCCTTTAGTGTTGAATTCATGAAAAATTGAATCCGACATACCGTCAAATTCAAGTGGTTTGATAAAAGCTTTTTTACACAGGCTGAGATCAAATGCAGGTGTGGCTTTAACCCATTTTTTATTTAAATACAATTCTGCAAATCCATGGTAGACAAATACATCAGTCTCCATGAGAGCCAACAGTCTTTTGGAATTTATATGATTTTTCACATCTGCCAATCCCAGGCGTGCGGGTATTTGCTGGCTTCGTGCCAATGCTATCAATACAATGGCCTTAGCTACACAGTATCCAAATTTTCTTTGTAAAACCGTGCTTGCAACCATGCAGGCACGAGAATCCTCCATAGTATATGGATCATATTTGATACCATCCCTGACAGCATAATACAGCTTAATAGCCTTTTTTACAGGATCAATTTCCTCCTGGCATAGATCTTCAGCAAAAGTTTTTATAATATTGGAATCACTGTCAATAAAATAGGTCGGCTCAAGATATTTCTTAAACCCATTACTTTCAGGCATTTACCAATCTCCTTTAAATATAAAATTTGATACATCAAACCTGTATTAGAGCTCATTTATCAACATAGTGTCAACCATAATTACAGGTCTGTTATCTTTATCCCTGAAAATAAATAAGAAAGCCCGGAACAAGATTTCCTCATTCCAGGCTTTAAAGGAGCAACATAGACTAAATGTTAATTATTATTATACCGCCCGCAGCCAGAGCCATAACCTCTCTGCCCCTGTCCCTGGTAACCTCTTTTGCCACCTCTTTTTGACATATTGTCGCGGCCTTGCCCGAAACCTCTGCCCATTGAAAGCTCAGGTGCTATTTTTTTTGCAGCCAGCTGTAAATCAATCCTCTTGTCTCTGATCTGTTGTTGCAAGTCTGTGATTTTATCAGATAATTTATTAAGCTTGGATCTGTCAGGATCTGATGTTTCCATAAGCATCCTCATTTCCTGTTTTTTTACAAGTTTTGCAGACCTGAACTCATAGGTTTCATCAATAAATTTCTGGCGAAGTGCTAAAAGCTCATCCCTTTGTTCCTGAGACAAGTCGTTTATTACAGCCTGATTCTGACCTCCATACCTGGGACAATCCTGATTAAAACCCATTCCCTGGCCTCTGCCTCTGCCAGGCCCCCATGCAAATACGCTTCCGGCCACAAGTGCAACCATAAGTAATGAACTGATGATGATAATTGATTTTTTCATAACAACCTCCGTTTTTTATATTTTAGTTTATTGCCTGATCTTTTCGATCATTTCCTGGAACCTATACAAAGCAAAGCGTGTGCCAAAAAAGAAATATTTTATATAACACTTTGAATTTATGGTATATAATAGAAAAATATAAAACATTGGCTTGCTGCTTTACAATCTATAGTGTATACTTTTTATACAGTTCATTGTATCCAGGTGTATACAAAATACCCGGAATAATGACATTGAAAAATTAACATGCTCTAAAATACGGTTTTCTATTCATGGTATTGTTTTTGCTTCTAATTTATAAGGATATAATAAAAAAAACTAAAATGAAAAGTGCCTAATAAAATGAAAAAACATAATTCCCCAAATAATTTTAAATTGGTATCTCCATTGTTAATGGCAGGAGTCTTAATAATTTTGTTACCTATCTTTACTGCCATGACTTTGGACAGGCTTGAGAGACAAAAGGAATTCTTCACCCAAAGACTTCTGGAAAAGGGGGTCTCTTTGATTAGAACATTTGAGGCAGGAACAAGAGCCGGAATGTTCACCATGCAGTGGGGTGCAAGAAGAATTCAGGCGATGCTTCTTGAGACCTCAATACAACCGGAAGTCCTATATATGATGATCACATCAAAGGATGGCCGAATCCTGGCTCATTCGGATGCATCCATGGTGGGCGAAATATTTACTGCTATGCCAGAAGCTGCAAAGATAAATGAAAATCCTGCTTTAGCATATCACAGAGTGAGAGAACAAACAGAAGATGTCGAATTCTTTGAGGTAATTAAACGCTTTGCCCCTATCAGACCTGAATTTATACCCAGACATATGCGAAGGCGTGGGATGCTTTTAAAGCAACATTCAACCAATAGAGAGACTATGGGCTGGTGCCGACCCTATATCCAAAGCCCTGACGGAAAAATGCCTGAAGCAGCAGAACATTATATTTTTGCAGGACTTTCCATGGAACGAGAAAGGATTGCCCGTGACAGGCTGTTAAAAACAACCATCTTGCAAGGTGTTTTCTTTTTTCTACTTGGATGTGTCGGCATTGTTGCTCTATTTGCTTTTCAGGCATACAGATCTGCCAGAGCATCCTTAGTAAATGTAAAAGCATTTTCTGATAATGTTATCCAGAACATGCCTGCAGGACTTATTACAATAAATTCTGATCATAAAATCACATCCATGAACAAAACCGCAAAAGATATATTAGGTAGAGACTTAGCAACACCATTCCCACAAATGATTGAATTAATAAAAAAAATAAAAACATCTCATCAAATCCTTAACCGAGAGATAAATCTTGCTGTTGGCAATAATTTAAAAATACGTCTTGATATAACAGCATCTCCTATTACAGACAGTGAAAATGAAATTACAGAGTTTTTATTCCTTTTCAGGGACTTAACCCAGATTAAAGAGTTAAAAAAACAGGTGGAGACTAATAAGCGACTTGCTGCAATTGGAAAGCTTGCTGCGGGTGTTGCCCATGAAATTAGAAATCCTTTAAGTTCCATCAAAGGCTTTGTCACCTATTTTGCCAAACGGCATGAAGCCAAT
>JAIOSM010000076.1 GCA_021107575.1 Desulfobacteraceae bacterium
AATATATTGATATATGCATTGGAATATTATTTACCATTGATATCCACCTTGATTATATACGTTCTGGATTGTCAGATAGACGGATATTGGAATTTCAAAATTTAAATAGGGATGTTTATGACCAACTAGTTTATCAGACATCTACATTTTACAATATTGATATTGCCAAGGAATCAAATTATAAATACTGGCCTCCATTCGAATATTGTGAAAAAACAAAAACCTATTTATTAAACAGACTTATCACTACTACTAGTTTGGATATAGAAGTGCCTGACACCGTTTTAAATATGGAGAAACGGATTCAAAATAAATTGCAACTCTACGAAAGAGAAATTTATTCATATAGTGAAACTAAAGACACATCCTTTTTGGGTTTTTATTTAGAAATCGAAAAAGCACGTATTGATTTTATTGAGTATTTGGCAGGTAATTATACGGATTATTATAAACTAAAATATTTTAAGGAAAATGTTTCAATTCCTGAAATTAAAAACACTTTAGCAAATCAAAAACAAAGTGCATTGATTGAATATTATATTGCACCATGGTATTTATACATTTCTGTAATAACTCACAATTCTTTTTATGATACAATCATAGATGCCAATCCTGCTTTTAACCAATCAATTAGCGATTATTCCAATTTAATCTTCTCGAAATCTTCTATGAATGATTTTGCTAAGAAAAGTCATTCTTTGTACAATATATTATTAGGCGATTTTGTAATCCCCAAATTAAAAGAAAACAACATCAATAACCTAATCATTATCCCAGATATCGATTTAATAAACTTCCCTTTTTACGCACTCGTAAGCGATACAACTAACAATGAAATCAGATACTTTTTAGAAGACGGCATAAACCTTTCATACCATTATTCTGCTACATTATGGCATCAACAAGTAAGCAACCCCAATGATAACAAGCCAGATTCATTTGTTGCTTTTGCACCTTACGAAAAAGATTCCGTACGGGGTTCGGAATGTGGGAAATATTCTGGATGTTATGATTACTGTTTAAAAGGATCTTCTGATGTTGGAACGGAAGTAATTGAAAAATACTTTAAGGAAAATGAAAATAGTAATTTTGTTAAGGAACGTGCAACAGAAAAAAATTTCAGAGAAAACATAAAGAACAAAGGAATAATTCATATTGCAACTCACGGATGCAAAAACAACAACAAACCGTTCCTGGCTTTTTCCACAATTGATGATACTACCTCCGCTAATAATGGCCATTTATATTATGGAGAAGTTTATGGGTTGGAAGATGTAAAGGCAGACCTTGTTATGATGGCTGCATGCGAAACAGGTTTAGGCGAAACCATTGTGGGGGAAGGTGTAATGTCATTGGTAAGAGGATTCCTGTATGCCGGTGCAAATAACGTAATTTATACAACATGGTCAGTACCAAATGACGCAAATATTACATTAACCGGAGAATTTTACAGATTAGTATTTGAAGATAAACTACCTTATGCCGAAGCTCTTCGTTTAGCAAAATTAAAGGTTTATGAAACCCCTATTTTTTCAAAAATTGAAAACTGGGCAGGTTACCAGTTAATCGGCGTGAATTAACGCTATTTGTCATAACAATAGATGACACCGGATCCTATTAGTTTGCCATGTGCAAACATTTCCCAATAAAAATATCCGGCAGAGTCGATACGTATTGAATATCTTGTTTTATTATCCAGTCCTCCAAAATCTTCTGAAAGTTTATAACTGTTTGATTTTTCATCCATAATGTCTATTTTCGTTCTTTGCGCTTTTTTGTTCCACCTAAACTCTATCGTTTCATTCTTTTTACAAAATACATAAGTGTTTTTTGTTAATAATTTCACTTCTGATGTACTCCCACCTGTATAGATTTTTGTAATACCCTCCCGCATAACTATTTTGGGAGTTTCTATCATTGCATTTACAAAAAATGGCATTTTTTCCTTTAGGTCTGTTATTGTTTTTTCTTTATCAATACTATCTTCTCTTAATTTGTTTGCATAATCAGATATAACGTAAAGTTGCTTTTGTAATGAATCATTTTGGCTATTTAATTCAGCATATGATT
This sequence comes from Desulfobacteraceae bacterium, assembly GCA_021107575.1. GTDB lineage: Bacteria > Desulfobacterota > Desulfobacteria > Desulfobacterales > Desulfobacteraceae > JAIOSM01. Next base: position 2,071 of record JAIOSM010000076.1, read on the forward strand.
TATTTTTTTCCTCCAGCAAGTTTTTCTGATTAATGTTTTCTTGCTCTAATTTTGCCATTTTACTTCCCTGTGGCTGAACCCATAAATATGGCAAACCAAATCCAATCATAATCAATACTATCGCAGCCAATGAGAATGTGGCAGGTTTTTTCCTGATCAGCGAAAATATAGTTAATACAAATGTAAGCCTGTCTCCCTCCTCCCATGGTTCTTCTGCTTTTTCCATAATTTCCTCTGTAATCCTTTCCGCCTCTTTTTCGGCCTTTAAAACCACAGCCATTTCACCCATCATCCTTGCCTCTTCGGCAAATTCGGGATCGCTTTTCAGTTTTTCTTTGAATAGCTTTTATTCCTCGTCTGTGAGGGTTTTGCTTATATACTTTTGAATCAATTCTTCGTTTTCCATTGTTAAAAAGTTTTATGCTAATTGTGAATATAGCTCCTTATAATCGTCTTTACACCTTATCATAGTGTTTCTTAATACGGCCACAGAGGCATATTTCTTCATCCGTGTCAATATTTCTTTGTAAGACAGCCCTTTGAGATATTTAAGAACTATAAGTTCCTTACATTCTTCCCGTAGCAGATTAAGTGCTTTTTCTGCTTTGCTTAATCCTTCCTCCCGAACTATATCCTCACCGATATATGCGTTTAATGCTTTCATTTCCTTTTTTATCTCCTGTTGTTTAAAGAATTCATTATTCCTTTTTCTTATTTTTTCCATCAATTTTATTTTCGCAATCCCGCAAAGATAGCCGATCTCTTTCCCCTTTTTTATTTTATCAATACTGAATGAACTTTGTATCACTTTCTTTTGAAGTTCCGCAAATGTTTCAATAAAAATATCATGAAAATCATCCTCATCAAGCATCCTTGGGCTTTCAATAAATTCATTTTTATTCAGGTATGCTGTTTCGGGATTACGATATTTCCGATATACTTTCCTGATGCAATCTTTCACCGCCTTTTCAGCAAACTCGTAATACAGTACAAGAGCCTCTGCTTCTTTTTTAGGATCCTTTAATAATTCCAATAATTCCTCAAGTTTTGTCCTGCAGTTCATTGTCTATGTTTTGATCATTAAAAATGTAAACAAATTGGAAAAGAAATTTTTATAATTATGAGTAAAACAATGTTTTCGAGCAAATAGAGAATCGGATAGTTACTATAGATTTTTGCATTTCCAATTAAGATATTAAGAGTCAAAGATAATATTTTTTCCCTTTAGCCTGAAAATTAAAACCGGACTTTGCTGACTATTGACTTTCCCCAGAGCAACATTTAATTTATGTAAAAAAAAACGGCTGTCCTGTTTACATTTTCAATTTAAGTGACATGAATAATAAACATTTTGCTATGTGCCCACTTCACTTAATCCAACAAATTTTAGCTGAAAGTAAAATGAAGCAAGAAGCAAATTATTCTTGAATATTAATCAAAAGTTATAAAATTATGAAAAAAATAAATTTTTTTTTACCGGTTATTGTCCTTGCTATTGCAAGCATATCAATGATAACCATTGATCTTCTGCCAGAGATGTTCAGTAAGTACTTTATCCGCAGGGCCACAATTAATCTTGTTCATACAAAAGAAGAGATTAATAAAGGTAGTTGGAGATGGGTATATCGTTCTGCAAATCCTTCCCCTTGTGGTGAGAATTATGGTAATTCAGCCGGTAAAATCTGTAAGGAAGCTATGGGATTTGTATGCAACAACAGAGAGCTCACAAAACAGGCGGTTACAGATTATGCCCTTTATTATTGGAAAGAACTGAAACAGAATTTTTGTGAAGTCCATTCCGGGGAGGATTATTTTGTGTTCAAATCCAATTTGAAAATCATAATGAAAAACAGTATCATAATCTTACAAAATATTGCCAAAATCAATGATGCAGATGCCAGGGAACTAATGGAGCTGGACAAGTCAATGTGGCAAGCTATAAAATTGGAGGATTATGAGGATAGCGATTATTTTAGTGAAGAATTATCCATAAAAATAAATGAATCATTTAAGCAAATATTTGATGAGTCAAATGGTGAATGGCAATATGATTTCTATACTCGTCTTGTTATCAGGAACAGGGGGAAATATGACCTGAAAAGCCAGGCTGCCTATTATCAGGAGCTGCTTACCATTGTACTAAAAGCAGATAATGTTGATTAACCTTAAAAAAATAAAAATTATGAAAACTAAGGCATTGATTATTTTAATGGCAATTGCACCTGTCATTGTGTTTGCGCAGCTATACAAGCAACCTCTACTAAAACAAGACATAATTTATAAACTTGGACCGGAAATATTAAATACTCCCAACTGTTATTTGGAAGCTACCGATACCGGGGTAAACTCTATTGTTCAGATAGAGACAAATGCAGGTGAGAAAATCTTGATTAATGGCACAACTACGAAAGGCCCTTATGATGAGGTACTTGCTGTTGGGTTTAAAGATGGGATATACGCAT
>JAIOSM010000233.1 GCA_021107575.1 Desulfobacteraceae bacterium
GATCCGGGGTTAATCTAGGGTTAGGTGTTAATAATAACAAAGGTAGCACAGACGAAGCTGGCTATCTTGTTGTAAATATCGGTCTTGCTTTTTCTTTAGATCAAAATGTAAGAATTGAAGGAGGTTATATGATTGGAATTTCAGCAGATGAATCCTATTCTAAAAGTTATGATGACGCAATCTATGTTGGAATTACTTTCCCAATTATGGGAAGCGAAAATGTAAAAAAATGGGCTAAAAAATTTATTAAATAATTTTAAAAAATTATGAATAATACTATGGTGTTGTGCTAAAATAGGTTGACCATTTTTTCACAATAAAAAGGAGGTCAACATGAAACAAAAACAACAAGATACAATCAATAATTTATAAACTTTTAAATCAAATACAATGAAAAAAACAATCTTCATCTTACTTGGATTAAGTCTTTTAACTTTAAATTCTTTTGCTCAAGAAAAAACTAAAATTAAACCTGAAACTGTATTCAACTTTGACGAATTGCAGGATATCAAAGAATTAAATGCTATCTCATTTGACTCTCTATCTGTAAATGAACAGAATGCCTCTAATATTAAATTTAAAGCAAATAAAAAAAACTATTCTATAAACTCCAATGGGACAACTTACATAATTCTGTCATCTACTAAAACCACATATAGAGACTGCTATAAATGCCTATCATCACACCCATATTGTACAGCGCGATATTTAGTTGAATCAAGAAAGTATACCGAATGGGAAAATGGTCAAGTAAAAAGAGTTTGGAACCGCAACGTTTCGGTATTTATGGGCTGCGGTAGATGGTAAATAAAATTGCTAATGTATATAAAAATAGTCGAGACTGTATGTGTGCAAAGGATTGTAGTCCGCTGCAACCTTCTTGTAACTTGATAGGTGATTTGCAAGCAGCCGTCTACTTTTCATACACTAAACGTTGTATGCGAAAAAAGAGCCATCATATAATTAGGCACATTTAGTTTTTGCTGACACACAAGCAAATGCTTCAGTTTGCAAAAGAGCTATTTTTGCCTCCCCACCAAAATTAGATAGTTATGTATATATCTGAAATTAAAATAAGGAACTTTCGAAACTTTAATGATTCAAGCATTTTATTTAACCCTGACTTGAATATCATAATTGGACACAACAATTCTGGTAAGACAAACCTAATTAAATCATTACAACTCGTCTTAGATAGGAATTTAAAGGATAAGCCTTCTATTGATGATTTTTGCAAAAATGTTTCAGATTATTCTTCTCCTCCCTCAATTGAGATTTCTATTCTCATTAAAGAACATAATGATAAACCAGATGACAAAAATGTTGTTTATGATTGGTTAATACAAGACTCTCCAGAATATATAGCCCAACTCACTTATATTTTTGAACTACCGACAAAACATCATGAAGATTACAAAAAGCAAATTGAAGAATGTAAAAATGAAGAAGGTAGCTTTATTCAGGGAACTTGCCTAAGATTAATAGATAAAAAATATCTTCCTAAATATGTTTCTCGTATATACGGTGGATTACCCTCTAAGCAAGAGAAAGCAGATTCTGAAAATCTGGACAGATTTGATTTTCAATTCTTAAATGCAATACGTGATGCCGAGAAGCAAATGTTTTTTGGAAATAATACATTATTGAGAGATATTCTCAACTACTTTCTTGATTACGATTTAACCAAAGGTCAAGGATTTGAAAACCTATCAGATGAACAATTAGAGCAGCTAAAGGAAAGAGAAGAAAAATTTAAGGAAAAATCAAAAGAGCTTCTTGAAATCTTGATAGAACGAATTGATAGAGGCAAAATACTACAATATTCCGAAGATACTGGTGCTGATAAAGGAGGCATACCTAATTTTGATGCAGAAATTACAGAACAAGAATTATTATTTGCATTACGTTTAATTGTAGAAAAATCTGGCTTCAAAATTCCTATAAAAAACAATGGGCTAGGATATAATAACCTATTGTTTATTGCATTGATACTGGCAAAAATGCAAATGGAATCTTCTGCTTACATGGGGGATAACGCAAAAGTGTTTCCAATTTTAGCAATTGAAGAACCTGAAGCACATTTACACCCATCAATGCAGTCAAAATTTTTAAGGTTTTTAATCAATAACCTTAAAACAAACGAACAAGCCCGACAAATATTCATCACTTCACATTCTACACATATTACATCAGCCGTAAATTTAGATTCAGTTATTTGCTTGTATCAAGATATACAAGAAGATTTTAAAGTTGGGTATCCAGCCAGAATCTTTGGTAATAACAATGAAGACAAAAGTTCGAAGATATATATACAAAGATTCCTTGATGCCACCAAGTCCAATATGCTTTTTGCAGACAGATTAATTTTTGTTGAAGGACTAGCAGAACAATTATTACTCCCTTGTTTTGCGGAATACTTAGGCATAGAAAATGATTTAACAGATAAACATACTAGCATAATCAGTGTTGATAGTAGGACTTTTAAGCATTTTTTAAAAATGTTTGCTTACCATACAGACAACAATCCATACGCAATAAATAAAAAGGTTGTTTGTATTACTGATGCTGACCCAACTATTAAGAAAAATAATAAATGGGTTTCA
>JAIOSM010000433.1 GCA_021107575.1 Desulfobacteraceae bacterium
GTCCATCTGTAGGTAAAAAAATTTCAGATGCAAACTGTACACTCATCAAAAAGATACTTGTACCCGATGAGATTGAAGCGATTTCTAATGCTGTTCTGGAATTAAAGAAACTTGGGTGTGAGCTGATCATCACCACGGGTGGGCTCTCAGTAGACCCTGATGATGTTACACGTCAGGGAGTTATTATGACTGGTGCCAAGGTCACATTTTACGGAAGTCCTGTTTTACCAGGGGCAATGCTCATGATATCAATGCTTGAGGACATACCTATTATCAGTCTGCCAGCCTGTGTTTTTTATTATAAACAGACTGTGTTTGACTTGGTGTTTCCAAGAGTGCTTGCTGGAGAAAAAATCAGCGAAGATGATATTGCTGCCATGGGACATGGTGGATTGTGCATGAACTGCAAGGTGTGTCATTATCCTGTCTGTTCTTTTGGCAGATAAACTTAAGAGTATTTATCTATGTTAACAATAAGTATACCAAAGAGTTTTCATAAACATACACTAACGTTACTTGGCTTTTTTGTAGCACTTTTCAGCGCTGGTGTCGGTATTGGCGGGGGCACCATATTTGTTTCCGCATTTATATCTGTTTTTAAATTTGATTTTAAACGGGCAGCTGGTATTTCACTTGCAACCATTATCCCCATCACCTTTGTAGGCTCGATATCTCATTTATTCTTTTTTTCCAGTCCTCCTTCATATAAATATTTTCTTATATTTATTCCCATGTGTATCATTGGTACAATAATAGGCTCGAAATATATTCATAAATGGAACAATAAATGGCTTAAATCGGTTTTTGCCATCTTTCTTCTTATTGCAAGCCTTCGCATCTTAAAATTTGTTGATTTTCCTTTTTTAATGTTTTCAAGTCTGAGTGAGATTTCCTTTACCCATGAGGCAATTTTTATCATGGCTTTTGGAATAATTATCGGTATAATTGCTACATGGCTAGGGGTCGGCTGCGGGTTACTCATAGTTCCGTTTTTTGTGATTGTGATGGATTTCAGCATGCACCAAGCTATCTGCCTTTCTTTAACCACTATGTTTTTTTAACCCAATCGGCCACAATCCTGCACCACAAACTTGCAAACCTGGATTTGAAATCATTTTAGGCTTTGGTCTTCCCATCTCTTGCAGGTTCCATTACAGGCCTCTTAATCTCCGGTATGTTGCCGGGCTTTTTCCTTAAACAATTATTTGGTATCCTTCTGATTATGATTGCCTTTACATATCTGTTAAAATTAATGTTCAGGGTAATAAAAATGCATAGACAGACCAGAAATACCCTATACAAGGCAATATAAATGTCGGAAAAAATATATGATACCTTGAAAAAAACTCTGGAGGACAAGATCAACTCTCACAATCTTGCAGATCAGCCTATTGATATGACATGTAAGGCTCTTTCAGCTAAACAGGCAATTGGAACTCCTGATCATGATGATTATCCTATTATTAAAGGCAAAGAGGTCATGGTAGAGGCTGATTTTCTCAATGCAAAGGGTCAGAGCTTTACTGATGAGTTTGAAAACAAAGCATACCGGGTTAAAGATCTCTTGTCCATGGACCTTTCTACAAACAGGAAACGAGCCTCTTTTATTGCAGGGTTGAATGCTGTTTACAGGCATCTTGATCTGGCAGAGAAAACCATTCATTGCAAGGATAAGGAACCGGTTCTTTGTGCAGAAAAACTTTCTGATATTATCCAAAAAGATTCAAAGATACTTCTGGTTGGGCATCAACCAAGATTTCTTGAAAAACTTGCATCTTACTGCCAGGTGCGGGCAGTTGACCTGGACAAGGATAATATAGGAAAAGATTTTTTTACTGTCACCATTGAACCTGAAGAACATACAAAAGATGCCATAAACTGGTGCAACATGATATTTGCAACCGGCTCAACCATTGTTAATAATAGTATTTCAAATTTTATTGATGCGGGCAAACCTGTTGTTTTTTATGGGGTTACCATTACTGCACCTGCAAAGATCCTTAATCTTACAACTTTTTGTGAATACGGACATTAAAAAATGAGTATAAAAAATATCTCAGAACTTGTCATTGCTGTAAAGGGTGCAGGAGAGATGGCTACCGGCACTGCCTGCCGCCTTTTTCAATCAAATTTTAAAAATATTTTCATGATGGAAACTGAAAATCCCATGGCTGTCAGAAGGCAGGTTTCTTTTTGTGAAGCAGTCCATGACAGGACAGTCATTGTGGAAGGTGTCACGGCCAAAAAGGTCTTGCAACCGGATGACTTCCAGACTGCCTGGGACGCAGAGCAAGTTCCAATTATTGTTGATCCGGATTGGAACTCTATTAAATTAATTAAACCCCATGTAGTGATTGATGCCATTATTGCTAAGAGAAATCTCGGGACCAATCTCTCCGAAGCTCCTCTTGTTATTGGACTGGGCCCGGGATTTGAGGCTGGCAAAGACGTGCATATGGTTATGGAAACCAACAGGGGTCACAATCTTGGAAGAGTTATTTTAAAAGGATGCCCGGAACCTAATACCGGAGCACCCGGGAACATAAGCGGGTATACTAAGGAAAGAGTTTTAAGAGCGCCATGTTCAGGCATATTCAAGTCTTCTTTAGTCATCGGCACTCTTGTCAAAAAAAACGATGTAATAGGCTATGTTGATGATACGCCGGTCATCACTCAAATAGATGGAATTGTAAGAGGACAGATACGAAATAACATGAATGTTACAGACAAGCTGAAAATTGGAGACATTGACCCTAGAGGAGAAGTTGAATATTGTACTACAATTTCAGAAAAAGCACGGGCCATTGGAGGCAGTGTGCTTGAGGCTATTTTAAGAAAATATAATAAATAATCAAATTTATGATCTGGCGGAGGATTTAATTAATGTTAACAAAAGCGTTTATCCCATACAAAGGCTATTATTCAAGCCCTTTTTCCAAATGGCAGGGAAGTTTTGCCAATGAACATTCTATTATTCTTGGCTCTGAAACTGCTAAAAACTGGCTTAATGCTAAAGATATCAACCCGGATATTTTTGATTATCTTATCCTCGGTGTTACTGTGGGACAACCCCATATATTTTATGGAGGTCCCTGGACAGCAGCTTTAATCGGGGCTCAGAATATTCCAGGTTCTATTGTAAGCCAAGCATGTTCAACATCAACCACTGTGGTGTTCCAAGCTGCTATGGGTATTGAAACAGGATTTTATCAGAATGTGTTCACATTGATGACAGATCGTTGCTCCAACGGGCCCCACACTATCTGGCCAAATCCTCAAGGCCCTGGTGGACAAGTGATATCAGAAAACTGGGTTATGGATCAGTTTAATAATGACCCCTATGCAAAAAATGCCATGATTCAGACCGCTGAAAATGTTGCAAAAGAAACAGGTGTTACAAGGGAACAATGTGATGAAGTGGCATTGCGACGTTATGAGCAGTATACAGACGGTCTTGCCAATGACAGGGAATTTCAGAAAAAATATATGTTCCCGATCAGCATCAATGTATCCAGGAAAAAAACTATTCAAATCGATGCAGATGAGGGGATTATGTCGACTACAAAAGAAGGCCTTGAAAGTTTAAAACCGGTGTTGCTGGATGGTTCTCACACTTTTGGATCCCAGACTCATCCGGCAGACGGCAATTGTGCTTTGATTGTGACTACAAAAGATAAAGCCGCAGCCTTAAGCCAGGATAAATCAAAGGATGCCCGGATTATTTCCTATGGGTTTTCAAGGGCAAAAAAAGGATTCATGGCCATGGCAGTTGTGCCTGCTGCCCAAATGGCTCTGGAGAAGGCGGGTCTATCCATAAAAGATGTCAAAGTAATAAAAACTCACAACCCATTTGCTGCCAACGATATCTATCTTGCAGACCAGATGAACATTGATGTGAATGGATTCAATAATTTTGGGTCTTCTATAATATTTGGTCACCCCCAGGCTCCTACAGCAGGACGATTGATCATTGAAGGCATTGAAGAGCTGGCGGATTTGGGAGGAGGGTATATGCTCTTTACGGGTTGTGCTGCAGGAGATACCGGGGCAGCACTGGTATTAAAAATAGGTGATTAAAAATAGGGGTATAAAAATAAACGGCTAAAAACTATTTAATTTTAGATAATTTACAGGAGATAAAATATGCGTGCATTGATAATAGGTGGAGTCGGAGGAATGGGTCAGGGAGTTGCAAGGGATTTAATAAAACAGGAACAAGTAACAAAAGTTATTCTAGCTGACTTATATCCCGACCCTGAAAGAGTATCGCCTAAATTGCGTGACAGTGAAAAAACAACTCTTGTCAAAATGGATGTAAATGATCATGACATCATGGTAAAAAGTTTTAAAGAAGTCGATGTGATTATCAATTGCGCAGGACCTTTTTATAAGACTGCCGTGCCAGTTGCAAAAGCTGCTGTTGAAGCAAAAGTAAACTATATTGATATTTGTGATGATTATGAGGGAACCGAGATTCTTTTTAACTCTGATATTGATAAACTGGCAAAAGAGGCCGGCATCACAGTTCTTACAGGCATGGGATCTGATCCGGGAACCAACAATATTCTGGTTAAATGGTATGCGGACAAATTGGACAGTGTGGAGGAAGTCTATCTTTATTGGGTAGTGAGTATTGCTGAACTTGCAGGAGCTGCCTGGGATCACAGTCTGCATATGACGCTTGGAGAAATTCCTCAATTCATTGATGGAAAACTTGTCCATGTGGAGGGCGGAACTGAACCGGTTGCAGAAAAATTTCTTGACCCCCTTGGAACATGTCATGTTCGCTATGTGGGGCATCCCCAGCCTTTGACCCTGCCTAAATACATTAATGGTGTTAAAAATGTAATTATCAAAGGAGCTCTTATACCTCTTTGGGTTGATGAATTGATACAGGAACAGAAAAATACAGGCCTTTTAGGTACAGAACCCATTGATATCAAGGGCAGCAACATAACACCCTATGACATTGCACTTAAACTTTGGGAGACTATTCCGGAAGGAAGAGATAACGGGCCTCAGTCTTCCGGTCTTAAAGTTATTGTTAAAGGAGAAAGAGGTGGACAAAAGGTTATCTATACAGCTGACATGGTAGGCAGAATGGCGCCTGGAACAGGTTTGCCAGCTTCCATAGCATCGCTTATGATGGATGCAGGTGATATAACAGAAAAAGGTGTAGTTGCACCGGAGGGCTGTGTTGATCCTGCAAAATTTCTTGGTGCATTTTTAAAAAGAGGTGCAAGAATCCATCAGACAGAAAAAATTTCATCCATGTTTAAGGTTTAACCATTAGGTTTAACCCTGAGTTTACTATAGTACAGGAGATTTCCCATGAAAAAGACACCAAAATTAAATATCACTAAAAGCTTAGAACTTTTTGAAGAAGCAAGTACACTCATCCCGGGAGGTGTGCTGGGTGCCAGGAAGCCAGGTGATTTTATTGCCGGAGAATACCCCATATTCCTTGAATCAGGCAAAGGCGCACATTTGATTGATGTTGACGGTAATAAATTTATTGATTTTCTTTGCGGCTATGGTCCTATTATCCTGGGCTATCGTGAAAAAGAGGTTGATGACGCTGTCTATAAACAGATTAATGAAAAAGGGTTCTGTTTTACCCTGACCCAGAAATACCAGAACCTTCTTGCTAAAAAATTAACCCAGATAATACCTTCATCTGAAATGAGTATTTTCTTAAAAACAGGTTCTGATGCAACTACAGCAAGTATCCGTATTGCAAGGGCACATACAAAAAAACTTAAAGTCATGCGGTGCGGTTACCACGGTTGGCACGACTGGTGTATTGAAATGAAAGGCGGAATCCCTAAAAAATTCTTTGAAGATGTTTATGAATTTCAATACAATAGACTTGATCAGCTTGAAGAATTGATGAAAACCCATGGTAATGATACAGCTGCAATTATTATGACCCCTTTTGGTCACCCCAACCACCAGGAAATGCAGACACCAACCCCAGGGTTCCTTGAAGGAGCAAGAGAACTTGCAGACAAATATGGTGCTGTCCTTATCTATGATGAAATCCGTACATGCTTCAGGCTGAGAATGGGTGGTGCTCAGGAACTTTATGGCGTCACCCCTGATTTAACAGTCCTTGGAAAAGCTATGGCAAACGGATATCCCCTTTCAGTTGTAACAGGTAAAAAAGATGTTATGATGGCGGCTGAATCCAAGCTGTTTATTTCTTCTACCTTTTTCCCCAACAGTGAAGCCTTTGTTGCAGCACTTAAAACCATAGAAATCATGGAGCGGGAGAATGTCCTTGAAGACATCTGGGAAAAAGGTGAGTGGTTCATGGAAAAAATTCAAGCCTTGATTGATAAATATGACGTTGGTGCCGAACTAACTGGCGTAGCTCCCATGTTTTATGTCACCTTTAAAAAGGAAGAAACAGGCGCATACAAAGGTAAACGAAAGGATTTTTATACACAACTTATTAGAAAAGGGTTCTTTTTTACTCCTTTTCACCACGCTTATATCAGCTATCGCCATACCCAGGAAGATCTGGAACTGACCTTGGATGCCATTGATGAATCTTTAGCCTTTAT
>JAIOSM010000277.1 GCA_021107575.1 Desulfobacteraceae bacterium
AGTGACAGAGTCCAGATTATGAAATTGAGCATTTTTACTCAAAACAAACCTATAAAATTTCCCTTCTTCTTTTATCTGCCATGTCTCTGCAAGAGCAGGCAAAATAGACAGGTATGGGTCAAATCGAACAAGCCCATCAAAAAGTTGATGGACAATTGCTTCTCCATATCTATCTTTAACATGAGCAGGGTCAAGGGAGGGAGGATCGTTCCATAAAGGTACCCGATAAATACCACCTCGAATAGCTACAGGCTCGGATACTGTGGTTTGATTTATTTCCTCCTGATTTGAACAGCTTGGTAGGATAACCAGGATTAAAAAAACCAAACTAGTAAAAAAGAGTAAAAACGTCCTTGGATAATTCATATTTTCTCCTTACACAGCACATATCTAAAGAAAAAAATTTACCATATAGGAAGATTATATGCAAGTATCTAATTTTTAGTAAAAACTATTAGTCGCTGTATATGACTAAAGTAAAAAAACACGGTTTAAATGACACCGCGTTTTTTTACTTTTATAAAAAATACTCATTCATATTTTTAGAGTTTTAGAAAGGACCGCCACCACCGCTAGCTAAGACAGGCATTGCATAACCGACAACCAAAACACCAATTACAAATAATTTTACCATTAACTTTTTCATCATTGTTCTCCTTTACTATTCTAGTTTATTAAAAATACAATACAATTATCGTTTTACTGAATATTGATATTGCAAAGCAAGTACCAATATCTTTTTTGATAGCAAACTATTTCATAACATCTTGAAATCACGTTGTTATTTCGCAACACAGAGCGCGATATTTAAAAAATATTTCATGCAGGATGCACATGCTGATGTGCAGACAGAATTAAAAAATATGAAAAAACTTATTTTTTCTTATTTTTTACTGTTTCCCATATTGCAGGCTCATGCTTTGCGTATTTTGCACATATTTGTGTGCAAAATGTCACTATTTATAGGCATCTATTTTCTCGTTAAATTTCAGGTACTTATGGACTCATCCGCCCTCATGAGTACAGACTGCGCCCACGAACCTGTGCATTTCTTTTAAGTCTTTATCTTTTTTATTAAGAAGAAAGCTTTTTCTGCTATAAATTCAGATACTTATAATGGCATTAGTTGCCACTATCCTCTGGCATGATCATTGCTATTATTATAAAAAAATAGATTTTTAACAATTTGAGTATACACGGAGAAAAATATAGGCGATTAACATGAAGCTTTTCATATCCACCAGGTTGTGGCAATTAGCTTACCAACAGTATTATGGATTATTTTTTTATGCAAAATATTGAGGATATCAATCTATTGAAAGATTACACTGCAGAACAAAAAATTAAAAAAAATCCTGGGAGGAGCCTGTCAAAAAAACATTAAAAAACCTTGCTCAAGTCTCTGAACCCCCTATAACCATTCCTACGGTATCAAATCATCTTGGCTTTCTTAAAGATGACCCAAAAAAACCCGGGGATTATGAAAACAGCAGTTATGAGCAAGCTCTCCGATATTTTTATATTGGAATAGAGAGAACAAATACCCATTTTGATTAAATTCTTTACTTTTACAGCAGGCAGATAAAGTTTATGCTCCTTGACACCAGTGAGTTGAAACGAATTAAACACGAAAATATTAAATTGAAACAGCAACTTCAGCAGTCCCAGAAAATGGAGGCTATTGGAGTTCTTTCAAGCGGTATTGCCCATGATTTCAATAATATCCTTCACCCCATCATTGGCAGCCTTGAAATTCTTATTGAGGATACGGCCTCTAAGCAAAAACTTCAAAAAGCTCTTAAAAATATTCTTAAGGGTGCTAACAGGGCCAGCCGACTGGTAAAACAAATTCTCAGCTTCAGTTATGAGGAAGACTTTGAGATAAAACCTGTAAAAATACAACGTCTTATCCGGGAAGTATTAAAATTGAGCCGGTCAAGCCTGCCTGCAACCATTAATATCGTTCAGGCTATTAGCAATGATTGTGGCCCGGTTATGGCAGATCCCACTAACATTTATCAAATTGCCATGAACTTGATTACTAATGCTGCTTCTGCAATGGAACATGATGGAGGGACACTTGATATCAGGCTAAAAGAGGTTAAACTTACCAAAGAAACCACCAGAGAGTTGAAACTTAATCCTGGTACTTATGTCTGTTTGAGTGTAGCGGATACCGGGACAGGTATTGATGATTTTAATACAGACAAAGTATTTGATCCTTATTTTACAACCAAGAAGACCGGAACAGGACTCGGACTTTCTGTTGTTTCCGATATTTTAAAAAAATTAGGAGGCGGCATTTATTTTACTAGCAGTTTAGGAAAGGGAAGTCTTTTTCAGGCTTATTTCCCCCGAAGTTACGCGCCTTTTGCCCCCTCTCCATCTATGGATGGCAAGCAAAAAGACCTGTCTGGTTATGGATCAATCCTTTTTGTTGATGATGATCCATATATTGTAGATATTCAGAAAGAAACTTTTCAAAGATACGGATACAATGTAATACCCTTTGTCAGCAGCCTTGATGCGCTAAATAAATTTAAAGCCGGGCCTGAAATTTTTGATATTGTCATATGTGATATGACAATGCCTGATATGACAGGTCTGACACTGGCAACACATATCAAACAGATAAGACCTGATATTCCTATCATCATATGTACAGGTTACAGCGAACAAATTAATAAAAATAATTACTATGACAAAGGGATTGATGGTTTCTTGATGAAACCTATTAAAAGTTATGAAGCTTTAAATTTAATACAGCAGCTTTTGAGCAACAAGTAAGATCTATCCCAGATACATAGGAAAACAAAAAACACTAAAGTTCATTTTTTTTAATAATAGAATTCACCTTTTAGCTGTAATTCAAAGCTATATCTTTTTCTTTATACTCTATATTTTCAACTCATACCACTTTTTAACCCTTTTATCTCTTTTGCTTTGTACAGAGCATAAGCCAGGGTTAATATCAAAAAAAAGACAAGTTTGAAATAAAAACAATTAAGGAGCAAAAAGGATGAATTTAATAGAAATGAAGAATATTATAAAAGATTACTATCTGGGTGAGACCATTGTTCAGGCTTTGAGAGGTATTGACCTGAAAATAGAAAAAGAAGAATTTACAGCTATCTGGGGGCCATCTGGTTCCGGTAAAACCACCCTTCTCAATCTTATTGGCACCATTGATGAACCAAGTTCCGGTGATTTATATTTTAATGGTGATAAAATAAATAATATTACAGATAATAATAAATCAGAATTTCGTAACAATGAGATTGGATTTATTTTTCAAACATTTAATCTAATACCTGTTTTATCAGCTCTGGAAAATGTAATGCTGCCACTGCAAATTATGGGGGTCTCTGCCTCAAAGGCAAAAAAAGAAGCTTTTATGCGTTTATCTGATGTTGAATTAGAACAATATGTTAACAGCAGACCTGATAAAATGTCCGGGGGACAGCGGCAGCGAGTTGCCATAGCAAGAGCTTTAATAACCAACCCTTCAATAGTGCTTGCAGATGAACCAACGGCAAATTTAGATTCTAAGACATCAAATTCAATTATTGAGATAATGAAAAAGATAAACAAAAAAGATAAAACAACCTTTATCTTCTCAACACATGATCAGCGTCTTCTCGACCAGATGGATCGGTTGATACAACTGGAAGACGGCAGAATAACAGAATAATTTAAATCAGCGTCCAAAACATATAAGGAGAAAAATATGAACCAGTGGATAAAACTATCATTCAGAAACATTATAAAAAATAAACGCCGGTCATTTGTAACATTGATGGCTATTGCAATGGGATTTACAGCCATCAATCTTTTCAGTGGATATACCCATAGTACATACGAAGGTATGCGTGCCTCAGCAATCAGGGGATCTGGCATTGGTCATTTAACTATATATAAAAAAGGATGGAACAAATTTGGAAAATCAGATCCTGATAAATATATGATTGATAAAAAGGAAATCAACAAAATTATCAAAATTATAGAAGAAAATGATTCAGTAATACTTGCCACACCAAGATTAGACATATCCGGTATTGTATCAAATGGTCGTAATTCTACTATATTCATGGCTCAAGGTGTAATCCCAGCTGATGACAAAACAATTTTAGGTACTTTTTTTGATTTCCAACCTGTTACTGGAAAAACATTGAATACAAAAAAGGAATATGGAGTGCAGATGGCTACTGACCTTGCCCAATACCTTCAATTAAAACCAGAAGATGATGCTGTTGTTATGGCAGCAACTCTTGATGGGCAGCTCAATGCTTTAGATATTCAGATATCCGGTGTTTATGATACAGGTCTTGATGCGATAAACGATAAATTCATGAAAGTTCCATTTAGATTTGCCCAATCTTTATATGATTCTGAAAAAGCTGACAGGATAGTTGTTTTGCTGGATAACTGGAAAAACACTTCTATTGTGCAGCATCAAATAATGAAGCAATTAAAAGATGCTGGTATTAAATGCGAAATAAAAACCTGGGAAGAATTATCTGCTTTTTATTCAAATGTAAAAAATATGTTTGATAGGGTTTTTCTTTTTATATTTTCAATTGTTCTGGATATTGTAATCATGAGCACTGTCAATACAATGGGAATGTCTGTCATTGAAAGAACAAGAGAAATAGGAACATTACGGGCACTCGGAATTAAAAAACGCGGAATCAATATGCTGTTTGCAATTGAAGGCGCAATGATAGGTTTTATAGGCAGTGTTGTTGGTGTAGCTTTTCATATGATGATATGGTTTATAATATTTATAGCAAGCCCAACATATACACCACCCGGGAGTTCATCTCCAGTGCCTTTGCAGGTTGATTTTTTACCAGGCACTATTTTCTTTATGTTAATGTGTATGATTTTTCTGGCTTTAATAGCAGCTATTTTACCTGCAAGGCGCGCAGCAAATCAAAATGTCGTGGATGCATTGGGTCACGTTTAAAATAAATAGGAGATGACATGAAATATATCATAAGAATAATAATATTATGCAGCGTGTTGATGGTCTCTGGTTTAAACTTTTCATTTGCAGAAACAATGAAACCGCCAAATGAAATTCTGCATTCTGCTGATCTGGCAAGAGGCAGTGACACAGGACTTGAGTGGACAATAAAAATAGAATCAATTGAAGCAGAAAAAAAACAGAATAATACTTTAAACTTAAAAACAAGCAATTTTAATTCATTAGCTGAATTTTTAACTCCTGCCAAGGTAAAAGGGAGAAAGCTATTAATGAGAGACAGGAATATGTGGTTTATCAAACCGGGATTATCTAAGCCTGTTCCTATTTCTCCCCGCCAAAAGCTACTAGGCGGTGCATCAAACGGAGATATCGCTTCGACCAATTATACAGGTGATTATACTATAACTAAATTTAATGAAAATGCTGACTTTGACAACCAGCCCTGCTTTATATTTGATTTAAAGGCAATTAATAAAAAAGTTACTTACGACAGGATTCGATACTGGGTATCAAAAGAAAAATTTGTTGGAATAAAAGCAGAATTTTATACAATATCAGGCAAATTATTTAAAACAGCAACATTTGAATATGACAACAAAATTAAAACAAATAATGAATCAAGATTGTTTGTATCAAGAATGATAATTATAAATGCTGTTTTAAAAAATGATATTACAACCATGTATTACAGTAAAATCAAAATCAAAAAGATACCTGATTCAACATTTAATCTTAATTTGTTAATGAGATAATATGGATTATAAAAAGATGCATAAAAAAATTTGTAAAATCAATCTGCTCATTTGCATGCTGGTAATTATGCTTAATCCCGGCATTAGTCTTGGCGGAGAGAACATTGAATGTGTTCCGGATAAATCACCAAATGAACTATTGGACGAATTACAAGATGGGTTCAAATTCAGAATGAGCATACTTTCATATGCTGCCATGGACAAGCCAGCTGATTCCACCCAGAACCCTGACAATGATTTTTTAAAGCTTAGTGATTACTCCGAAGAATTCAAACTTAGACCCGATGCATCGCTTTCCTTTCGGGATATATATTTAAGTGTAAAACCGAGAGTAGATCTGTCGCTTGAACAATTTCGTACCGGCACACAAAAAGGAAAAAAAAATCATGAACATGATATTTATATTAATGAATATCTTATTCAATATCAGGCAATTGATAAATGGTTTTTATCCTATGGAAGGCAATTTTTACAATGGGGCCCGTCTTTTTTATGTTCACCTTCTAATCCGTTCTTCTTTGATAATGGTAAGAGCCAACCAAATCAGGAAGGAGAAGGTAAAGAGTTTGCAGAATTATTATGGATTCAGAATTTATACTGGACATATTCTTTAATAATCAATACTGACAATGGACGCTCCCATGACTCTGATTTTGGAAAAACATTCGCATTAAAAACTGATTATTCAGGAAATAATGGATATGCAAGTCTTATTCTCTCATATCAGGAAGGGGCCAATCATAAGGAGCGTGTCGGCCTCTTTGGTGGATTAACAGTAAGTGATGCCCTGATATTATATGGAGAAGCAAATTTCCAAAAAGGATTAGATGTACTTTACCCAACTTCAGATAATAGCCCAATAAATTATTCGATGAATTCTGTAAAACATGATGATTGTTCAATTTACAGTACATTATTAGTTGGCGGGACATATACATTTGAATCAGGCTCAAGTCTGACTTGTGAATATCTATATAATCAGATGGGGTATAATAATAAAGAAGCCTCAGATTATTATAAATTGAGACAAAACGCACATGATGCATATAATCTTCCAAACCCCCTTGCAGGCTTGGCAAAACAGGCTCTTGGGCAAACTGCCGATAACGGCTTAATGTTTGTACGCCAGAATTATTTCATGCTCCAATATATTGAAAACGATATTTTCAATATATTTAACTTAACATTGCGATGGACTCAATGTATAGATGACAAATCAGCTCAGCTTGTATCATTAGTAGACTTTTATGCAGGGGATAACACCAGATTTTTTGCATCAGGAATTTTAAATATTGGGGGCCACGAATCAGCATTTGGATCAATGCTTGATTATCAAACTATGATAGGTATAGAATACATTTTTTAAAAGGAATAAGAGTTTATGCTGATTACCAGATATGAAAGACTTACTGTTGAACAATTATTAAAAGAATATTCTTTGGTTATAGTCTTTGATACAATTATAGCTTTTTTACTATGGACAATCATGCCGGATAAAGAGTCTTTTATTTGGTTTTTTATTTTGGCACAATTTATAGGTTTATCAATCAGCACTGTAGGTAATATCTTGTTTCAATTATTTAAACCCGCAACAACATCAAGTCAAATATTCCTTCATATAATCTCTCTTTTTATGGGAATAACAACAGCACTGTT
The DNA here is from genome assembly GCA_021107575.1 of Desulfobacteraceae bacterium. Lineage (GTDB taxonomy): Bacteria > Desulfobacterota > Desulfobacteria > Desulfobacterales > Desulfobacteraceae > JAIOSM01. The sequence continues at coordinate 7,396 of JAIOSM010000277.1, forward strand.
TTTATTTTCCTTTTTTTTTGACACAAGAATAATCAACTACTTTTATTCTGTTTTGAGTGTAGCGTTTATTTTTGGAGTAATTATTACATATTTTTTTATAGCCCGAGAAAAATATTCACAATTACAAATAGCAAAGCAGGAAGAAGAGTTAAAAAGAATTTCTCTTGAAAAAGAGAATATCCAGGCTAATTTAAAACTCCTCCAGGCACAGATAGAACCCCATTTTCTTTTCAATACCCTTTCTACTGTTTTAAGTCTGCTTGATACAGATATTAAAACTGGGCGAAATATGCTTGAAAATCTGACTCAATATCTTCGTACTTCCCTTAAACATACAAGGAATGAGACAAATACTTTAAAGCAGGAGATGGAAACGATTCAATCATATCTTGATATAAATAAAATCCGTATGGGAGATCGACTCAATTTTAAGATTGAAATTCCGAACGATTTATATAATATCCCTTTTCCGCCAATGCTTATCCAGCCTCTTATAGAAAATGCCGTTAAACATGGCATTGAACCAAAAATTACAGGAGGTACTATATCTATTAAAATATCAGAGAAAGTGCCAGGCGCAATATCTGATAAAGAAAAAATATTAAAGGTTGAAATTGCTGACACCGGAACAGGTATTGATTCAGATTTATCATCCGGAATTGGATTAGATAATGTAAAAAAGCGGCTTAAAGCTTTATATCAGGATAAAAGCTTTATAACGTTTGAAGATAATAAGCCTTCAGGATTAAAAGTAACTATTGGAGTCCCGTATGAGAAAACCGACAGCAATAATAGCTGATGATGAAAAACAATTAAGACTTCATTTAAAAAACAAATTAAATCAAATCTGGCCTGAACTGAAAATTTGCGCTGAAGCTAAAAATGGAATGGAAGCTGTTAAATTTGCACAAAAACACAAACCTGATATAGCATTTCTCGATATTAAAATGCCCGGCAAATCAGGTCTTGAGGCCGCAGGTGAAATAAACAAAATTTGCAGGATAGTATTTATTACAGCTTATGATCAATACGCAGTAGATGCTTTTGAAAATGAAGCAATTGACTATATTTTAAAACCAATCGAAAACAGCAGGCTTGAGAAAACTGTAACACGTTTAAAAAAAAGACTTGGGCCAGACAATAATGAATCTAATAAATCAATAGGTTCAGCAAATATTACCCAAATTTTAAACAAAATTGCCGAAAATATTACAACTACGCAGGGAACCAAATATCTTAAATGGATCAGAGCACAACATAGAGAGAATATCCGTCTTATACCTGTTGATGAAATCACTATCTTTAAAGCCACTGATAAATATACAACCGTATTCTCAAAAGACGGAGAATTCTTAATAAGAAAGACTATAAAAGAACTCGCAACTCAACTTGATCCGGAAAAATTCTGGAAAATTCATAGAAGCACTATGGTCAAAATTTCTGCTATAACAAAAGTCAGCCGCTCAGTAACAGGGAGATATATAATTAAAGTTGCAGGACATGAGAAGCCATTAACAGTCAGCAGAAGCTATATATATCTTTTTAAGCAGATGTAATAAATTTTATACGCACCCCTGCAACATCCTATCAGAGAAAGCACTTTCTTATCAATTACCTGGCACTTTCTAACACCATAGTGTATTCAGCATTTTTCTGGATTAAAGCTTTGCTTACATAATCAACATGGAATTTTCCATTTACGTACAAATCAGTTTGGTCACAATAATATTTACTAGCAGGAATCCCTGAATTCCCTGTTGGAATAACTGAAAAGGACTTGTCCCATTGGGAAAGATCATAAACATGTCTCTGGGATGGGCCATAGTTTACCTTAAAAGGTTTTAGAAATGTATATCCATATGCTGGAATTGTGTTAAGACTTCCTCCAAGTTCATAGGGACCTTTATTTAACTTAAAAATCGTATCAAGAATTTTTACTGATCCTAAGGGGTGCTGTAATGTAAATGTGTGCATTTTACCCCATTCCCATGTATTAATGGAAGAGCCAAATTCTTTTTCAAGTTTGGCAATGCTGTCTGAAAAGCTCTTTTGAACAATATCTGAAAAAGTCTCTTTGTTATCTGTATTGACATTATCAAACCATGAGGATTCAGTATTCCATAGCTGCTCAACAACAAATCCAACAAGACTTTTATTTTTAATATATCCTTTATACAAATCCTCTCCCATTTGATCCTTAAAAGTATTTTCCATAAAGCAGATTTGAAAACTTTTAAAAATTGCTGCTGCACTACTTTCAGCATCCATAGAAAGGTCCCAGGTTTTAAGAATTGCAAGGGCTTCTTTTTCAAGCTTTGTTAAATCAGTGTTTTGTTCTGTCGCAGCAATAATGCCATTTATTAAAAGTTCAGAAAACTTTGATCTCATATCAAGTTGCATTTCTTTAATATCCTGAACAGAAAATTTATCTTTGGATTTAAGGATTTCATTAATTCGGTTAAGGCGGTAGGGGCCAAAAAAACCCCATTTATTTATATAATATGGAAAATTTTTAGCAGTATTATAATTTGCTGAGGAGACAAACCCCTCGGCAGGATTATAAGAAATCGGCAGCTCATCAAAAGGAACAATCCCTTGCCATTCATGTTCTCCAGTCCAGCCGGGCTGAACTTTAGTGCCATCATTTGATGGGCGTATGGGGATTCCCGCTGCACAGACAAGGCCAATATTCCCTTTGGTATCTGCATAAACAATATTCTGACTGACAGAGATAAACTTGCTTGCCGCAACCTTAAAATCTTCAAAATTTTCAGCATAATTAAACTGATAAAGCCCCAGGATCTCATTGCTGTATTCAAAGCCCTGCCATTTTGCTGAAATTACCATCTCAGTTATATCTTTTTTCAGCTCAGAAACTATAGGGCCATGAACTGTGTAGCGAACTTCAAATTCCTTTTGTGTCCCACCTTTTATTTTTATAATCTCTTTTTTTGTTCTTATCTTTTTCCATTCACCCATATAAAAATATTCATCAGGGTTATCAGGGTTTATTTTTTCAATATAAAAATCAAGATTATCAACCATCACATTGGTCATACCCCAGGCAATATTATCATTATGACCGCATACCACAATCGGAGCTCCTGGAAGAGCAACTCCGGTAACATTGAGTTTTCCTTTTATATTCTGATGCATTTGAAACCATATCCCGGGAGAGTTTAGACCCAGGTGCATATCATTGGCTAGAACAGGCTTACCAGTAGTGCTCTTTATACCTGAAACAGCCCAGTTATTACTTGCATTAAACACCTGCACTCCAAGGTGACTTATGGTATCTTTTCTTAGGACAAAATCTTTATATAATTTATCAATAAGTTCTGCTTTAACGTAATCTGGAAAAGTAGGAGAATGCTTATTATACTCAGGGGTTATTTCTTCTATTAAATCAGTTCCTAATTTTTTTTCAAGATTGCTGATAACGATTTCAGTGTTCCAGCCACCTGCAAGATCCCACGCCATATATCCAATCAAATTAAGAGTATGAAGAGGTTCCCAGTTGTCAGGTGCATAACCTAAAACATTGAATTCCAGAGGAAAATTGCCCTTGTGTTCTTTAATGTAATAATTTACCCCTTCAGCATAGGCATTAAGATGGTTCATCATTTTATCAGAAGCTTTATCAAGAACAAGTTTTGATTTTTGAGGAATACTTAATGTTCTAAAAAGCATATCGGCTTTGATCATTTTTTCTCCAAAAATCTCACTTAACCTGCCCATAGTGACTCTTCTTATTAAATCCATCTGCCACATTCTGTCCTGGGCCATCACATAGCCTGTTGCAAGATACAAATCATTTTCATTTTCTGCATATATATGGGGAACAGCATACTTATCGCGATATATGGTAACAGTTTTCTCAAGTCCAGGAATAGAGATGCTTTGATTATAATCAGGAAGTCCTTTTTCCGCAAAATTATTAACAAATATTAAAAGACCTGCTACAACAACAAATAAAAAAATAACAACACCTGTTAAAATTTTTTTTACTTTCATTCGGTTCCCCTTACTTTATTAGGTTCACTTTTTAAGAAAATAATTCGACTTCCACTTTTTCTTTAAGTATTCTTTCTTCATAAAGAAATTTAAAAAACATTTCAAGTGCTTTAATTTTTTCTAAATCAAAATCACAATATAGATGATTATAGTATTCTTTGATAAAAGATTGTTTAAGATTTAATTTTTTTGCACCTGACTCAATTATTTTTCCAATATTGTCATAACCATTTCCTCTTGATTTATTAAGGAGTTTAATAACATTCTTTACAATTTGAGGCTCATTTTCAGCAAAGGATCGCCTTACAACCCATATTGCAAATACAAAAGGCAATTTAGTCAATTTGAACCATAAATCCCCAAGATCTATTCTATATTTAAATAATGACTCCCAGGGTTGAGTTAAAGCAGCATCACCTATTATTAAAGCTCCATCCACATTGTCCTTTACATCATCAATACTTTTTATTGATCGTATCTCAAGGTTTGGATTAACATTCTGTTTGGAAAAAATCATCTTTATAAGAGAGGCGGCTGTGGCTGATTCTTCTGTTAAAACAATATTTTTCTCATCAAGTCCTTCAAGAGGGTACTTGCTCATAAGGATGACACTCATGACATTCCCATGGCAGGATATTGAAAAATCAGGGAGTACAAGCAGATCTCTATGATTCATAGCGTAAAAAGCTGCAGAGATTGGGCTTATGACAATATCGTTACTAATAATCATACGATTTAAATCAGCCGGTGGCTTAGAAATCATTTCAAGCCATTCTGGCAGAAGCCCGTTATCTAATCCATAAAAGACCGGTGATGCATTAATATAGCTGATCTTTCCCATTTTATATTTAATCATATTCATAACCTGTAATTTTCTCCAACAACTCAGTTTCTGTTTTTGCCTGCACAGGGATATAAAGCATGTCTGCTATTTTACCAGGCTCAAGGCTGCCCGTATGGTCTCCAATTCCCAAAGCATCTGCTCCGTATTGGGTCGCTATTGCAATCAGGATTGAAGGCTTAATATTATTATAATTTTGGACAATATAATGCATTTCGTCAAAAATACTTAAAGAATCGCAACTGGCAAGGCTGTCTGTACCAAGGGCAGGCTTTATTCCGATATCCAGCATTTTTTCAAGATTTGGCAATTTGCCATGCAGGTTCATATTGCTTCTGGGGCAGATACATACCTTTGCACCGGACTCAGCTATTATTTCAAAATCTTTATTATCTGGATTTAAAACATGGACCATGAGTGTCAAAGGGTCAAGCAGATCATGATTCAAAAGATGGATAACAGGACTTTGTTGAGGAAGATTCCAGGAAGAAGAATCTATACCTCTTGTCTTTAAGAAGTCTGCCCATTTTCCCTTACCTGTTTTGATAAATTCCATTTCTGCATCAGATTCACTGACATGGATTGAAAATGGCAAATTTTTTAGATTTGTTTGTTTTTTCTTTAATTTTAGTAGACTGGGAGCTGTAGTGTGAGGAGCATGCCCTGCAACTGAAAAATTCAGTTCACCTTGTGCACCATTGAGGACTGACTCTTCATTGGCAACCTCAGAACCTAAAAACTCCTGAAACCACACTCCTGACAGGGGTGATTGCTCAAATATTCTCCTCGTTATTCCTGTAGTCGAAACTTCTCCCACATAAAGAACACCTGAATTATAAAGTTCATTAACAGATTGTCGGGCATTTTCTTTAATAACTTTTGTATCTGTTTTTTCTCTTAAATTTATAAGTTCTCTTACCCATGTTTCAAATCCATTTTCCATATCAAGCCTATCTTTAAAGCAGGAAAGCTCCAGATGAGTATGAGCATTAACCAATGGCGACATAAGAACTCCAGAGCCGTGATCAACAAAATCATATTTACTATACTGAGAGGATATCTTTTTTCTTGAGACTTCTTTTATGATACTATTTTCAATTTTGACATAACCATTTTCAATGATTTGCCATGGATTCAGTATTACCCACCCCGCCCTGTGAATTTGTGATGACTTGTCAGGTCTTACGATATTTGTTCCTGGAAATCTTTTATTCATATCAGATTATAATAACAATCCCGCTGTTTTGGTTTAAAGCCGGCTTCTGAAATAAGACGTCTTAATTCTTTTTCTGGAAGCATAAAATCAACACCTGCTGATGATACTACATTCTCTTCAATCATGGTGCTTCCCATATCATTTGCTCCAAAAAACAATGCGAGTTGTGCTATTTTATCTCCCTGAGTTACCCAGGAAGCTTGAATATTATCAAAGTTATCAAGAAAAATCCTGCTCAGGGCAAGAACCTTAAGATACTCAGTAGCTCCTGCTTTTTCAACTTTCAGCCGGGTATTATCAGGTTGGAAAGTCCATGGAATGAATGCAGTGAATCCCTTTGTTTTATCCTGCAAATTTCTTAACTTATTTAAATGTTTAAAAATATGTAAAGGTTCTTCTAAATGCCCAAACATCATAGTTGCTGTTGTTCTCATTCCCAACGCATGTGCTTGCTCCATAACATTCAGCCATGGT
>JAIOSM010000145.1 GCA_021107575.1 Desulfobacteraceae bacterium
GTACCTTTGCTACCTTATCAACAATTGGAGCCAATACAACTCTTGCAACTACTGCTAATGTAACCTTAAATGCTGCTACTGGTGCTACTGTTGGTGTTTCAACATTAGCTGTTGGTACAGTTATAGACAGCGGGTCAACGATAGGAGTCGGCAGTGTTTTCCTTGCAGCTGATATTGCATCAGGCGATGTTGATGGGTCAGCTTTCGGTGCTGAAGGAACTCTTTCAGGTCTTTATTTTAGAATTACAACTGCTGGTAATATAGATGCTGATACAACATTAACTGCTGGTGGTGCGACGCTTGGTGCAAGTTCTGATCTTATTATTGGTTCTACAATAGCAACTGGATCTAATATTGGAGCTGATATTGTGAATAATGGAGCTGTTTTAACAAATGCAGACATGACTTTAACCGCTGGTACATTAACGGCAACTCTTTCAACATTTGCAGCTGATACAGTGCTGACAGGCTCAACCATAGCTCTTGCATCTTCATCAGAAATGGGTGCTGATATGACTTTGACAGCGGGCTCTACCCTTAGCACTGAAACAACTTTGGGGAATGATACTAACCTTTCTAATGCATGGTATAATAACGCTGATATCGCTATAACCGGTGGAGATATGATTCTTGGTGCGGGATCTTCTCTTGTTACACTGGCTGTTTTGGCAGAAGGATCATCCCTTGGTGGAACAGTTACAACTCTTAATGATGAAGTAGTTGATTCTTCTACAGACATGCTTATTGCCGGCGGTTCAACCCTGGCTGACGGCACTGTAATTGCAGCTCAAACTATGCTAACTAATGATGTCATTGCTACTGATGGCACTACTTATTCAGCTGGTACTCAGTTAGTAAGTGCGATTACAACATCTGGAGCAACTACATTAACAAATGCAATGAGCTTAAATGGGGGATCTATTTTAGCAGCTGGTTCTATTCTTACTGCTAATGCTGAAGCAACAGATGGATCTGCTGTTTCTTCAACAACTGCTGCGGTTTCATATCGTCTTTCAGATGTTGATGTTACATCTCAGGAGGGTGCCCAGATTGCAATTGCGGTAGCATCTGCTGCATTGAAGTCTCTTGATAAGGTACGTGCTGACCTTGGTTCTGTTCAGAATCAGCTGACTTCTACTATTGCGAATATTACTGTAACAAGAGTTAACATTTTTGCAGCTGAGTCTGCAATCCGTGATGTTGACTTTGCAGAGGAAGCATCAAATTTCACTAAGATGCAGATTCTTGCCCAGGCTGGTTCTTTTGCTATGGCACAAGCTAATGCAAGTTCTCAGAATGTTCTGAGCTTATTACAGTAGATAAGATTGGTTAATTCGTAAATTAATAAATCTTTTAACCCTTTAAACTATGGGCAGTAACTAAATAAGTTACTGCCCATTTTTGTTTTTTTCTTGACTTGGAGAAAAATAGGAGCATATAATAACTCTATGCTTTCGCATTATCTTTTTTATAAGCGATTATTTAGGGAAAAGGAGAAGAAATTTGAGAATTCTACTGGTTGTCTATGATAATGATTCATATATCCACTGGTTCCCACAAGGTTTAGCATATATCGCAGCAGTTTTAAAAAACAAAGGCTGTGAAGTTGAAATATATAGTCAGGATTTATATCATTATCCAGAAGAACACTTAACTTCTTTTCTTGATAAAAATAAATTTGATATTATTGGTGTGAGTATAATCGCAGGATATTATCAGTATAAAAAATTATTGGAAATTTCCCGGGCAATTGGTAAATCAAAGAATAGACCTGAACATTATATACTTGGAGGACACGGACCTGCTCCTGAACCTGAATATTTTTTGAAAAAAACAGACGCAGATGTAGTAGTAATGGGTGAGGGGGAAAATACAATATTGGAATTGATTGATGCTTTTTCTAATCATAAATCATTGGATAAGATTTATGGAATTGCATATCGTAACGGCACTGAAGTTTTGATTAATCCAAGAAGAGAATTGATACAGGATATTGACAGTATCCCCTGGCCAGCCTACGATCTTTTCCCTATTGAGTATTATCGTCTTTTAAGAATGCCCTACACAACGCACAGTGATTTTGTTCTGCCTTTGCTTTCCGGCAGAGGCTGCACATTTAAGTGTAATTTTTGTTATAGAATGGATAAAGGTTTTCGTCCCAGAAGTGCCGCAGCAATTGTTGAAGAAATTCAATATTTACAAAAAGAATATGGCATAACATACATAGCTTTTTCTGATGAACTCCTTATGTCTTCTAAGAAAAGAACATTGGAAATATGTGAAGCTTTTATAAAGGCAAATTTAAATGTAAAGTGGGATTGTAACGGCAGGCTTAATTATGCAGCACCAGAAATTTTAAAGGAAATGAAAAAAGCAGGTTGTGTTTTTATTAACTACGGGATCGAAGCTTTTGATGATGATGTGCTTAAGAAAATGAATAAAGCCCTGACAACCAGACAAATTACCAAAGGAATTGACTCAACATTAAAAGCCGGGATAAGCCCTGGCCTGAATATTCTTTTTGGTCATATAGGCGACACTAAAGATACATTAAGAAAAGCTGTTGATTTTTTAATCAAGTATGATGATGGGGCTCAGATGCGAACTATTAGACCGGTTACTCCATATCCTGGAGCTCCTTTGTATTATCATGCCATTGAAAATGGATTGATAAAAGATATAAAAGATTTTTATGAGAACAAACACCTTAACTCAGATCTTTTTGCTGCTAATTTTACCCAATTGTCTGAGGATGAGCTTTATTTAGAGTTATCCAATGCTAATGTCAGGCTTTTGGATAATTATTTTGAAAATAAAAAAAAGAATATGATTGTTCAGACAAAGGATCTATATTCAAGCAAAGATGCTTCTTTTAGAGGCTTCAGGCAGGCATGATTTTATTTAATTTTTTTTGAATGGATTTTTTATGTACAGTGATCTTATTAGTTTTATAAAGGATTGGTATCAAACAGATAAATTTGTACCTCTCCATGAGCCGCGGTTTAAAAAAATTGATAAGGAATATGTTGCTGATGCTATTGATTCAACTTTTGTATCAAGTGTTGGTGAGTATGTTACAAAATTTGAGCGTGAGCTTGAGCAATATCTTGGAGTAAAATATGTTATTGCTGTTGTAAATGGAACCACTGCTTTGCAGGTTGCTCTTCAAATAGCCGGTGCAAAAGAAGAGCATGAAGTTATAACCCAGCCTTTGACATTTGTAGCTACTGCCAATGCCATAGTTCATAATAATGCCACCCCTGTATTTGTTGATGTCGATCGGGATACTCTGGGGCTATGTCCTGATGCTTTGCACAAGTTTCTTGATCAAAACGCTGAAAAAAGAGACAAAGGAGCATTTAATAAAGAGACCAATAAGCTGATCTCTGCTATTGTTCCCATGCATACTTTTGGGCATCCTTGCAAGATGAAAGAGATAATGGAGATTGCAGATAATTGGGGTATCACTGTTATTGAAGATTCTGCTGAAGCTCTCGGGTCAAAAATCGGATCAAAGCATTGCGGGACATTTGGGAAGATTGGTATTTTAAGTTTTAATGGCAATAAAACAATTACCTGTGGTGGTGGTGGCGCTATTATCACAAATGATGACGTATTGGCAAAGAGAGCTAAACATCTTACAACTACAGCAAAAGTAAATCATCAATGGGATTATGCCCACGATGAGATTGGATATAATTTTAGAATGCCGAACTTAAATGCTGCTCTTGCCTGTGCGCAACTTACACAACTGGAAGGATTTTTAAAAGATAAACGTCGGTTGTCTGATGCATACAGCCTTTTTTTCAAAGATGTTGAATGGTGTGATTATATCAGAGAACCGGAAGGTTGTACCAGCAATTACTGGTTGAATGCTGTAATTACTTCTGGTAAGAAAGAAAGGGATGAAGTACTAAAGATTACAAATGATTCCGGTATTATGACAAGACCTGCCTGGCAATTAATGTCTGATCTTACAATGTTTAAAGATTGTCAAAAAGGTGAGTTGCATAACGCAAAATGGCTTAGAGACAGGATTGTAAATCTGCCAAGCAGTGCGAGGAAAGATGTCTAAAAAGGAAATAATTTTACTTGGAGCGGGCGGGCATTGCCATTCATGTATTGATGTGATTGAAACAGGCACGATTTTTAACATTGCCGGGATAGTAGAACAGGAAGGGAAAAGCCAACAGAACTCAGTTCTGGGTTACCCAATCATAGGATATGATAATGAACTTTTAACTCTAAAAAATCGTTTTGATTATGCTTTTGTAACTGTCGGGCAGATGGGTTCATCAACACTCAGGAAAAAACTTTATAATACTCTTGTTAAATTAAATTTTATTATACCAACAATTATTTCACCTTTTGCTTTTGTTTCAAAACATGCAGAAATAAATAAAGGCACAATAGTTATGCATCAGGCTTGTATTAATGCCGGCGCTAAAATAGGAAATAATTGTATTTTAAATACTAAAGCTCTTATAGAGCATGATGCAAAAATTGGAGATCATACCCATATTTCAACCGGGGCCATTGTAAATGGTGACTCGGTTATTGGACAGAATTGTTTTGTCGGATCAAATGCAACCATTGTCAATGGAGCTAAACTACCACCTGATTATTTTTTTAAAGCTGGAGCGCTTATCATTAACCAGAAAGATGGGAAACCTTATAAAGGGAAATGATTTATAATGAGTATTCAGGAAGATTTTCATAAACGCACTAATAGAGTATTCATTATAGCTGAAGCTGGAGTAAACCATAACGGCTCCCTGGATATGGCAAAAAAAATGGTGAAAGTTGCAGCAAAAGCAGGTGTTGATGCTGTAAAGTTCCAGACATTCAGAGCCCAGACCCTTGTTACAAAAAATGCTGTAAAAGCAGATTATCAAATTAAAGCATCAGGGCAGAAAGAAACACAGTATCAGATGTTGGAAAAACTTGAATTGTCTCACAAAGACCATGAATTACTGTTAGAAGAATGTAAATTGAATAAGATTGAATTCTTATCTACTCCATTTGATCTTACTGCAATTGATCTGCTTGCAGAAATGGGAATAAAAAAATGGAAGATTGCCTCGGGAGAAATCACTAATCTACCATTTTTAAGAAAAATAGCCTCCCTTGGACAGGAAATAATTTTATCTACAGGGATGGCTGACCTTGATGAAATCCGGGCAGCCCTTGATGTGTTTTTAGATTCTGGAATTTCTTCTGATAAAATTACAGTATTACACTGCAACACGCAATATCCTACGCCAATGGAAGATGTTAACCTTAATGCGATGAAATCTATAAAAAATGCTTTTACCGGAATACATGTTGGATATTCCGATCACACCCAGGGCATAGAGATCCCCATCGGAGCAGTTGCCTTGGGGGCAACAATTATTGAAAAACATTTTACACTTGATAAGACTCTCCCTGGTCCAGATCATAAAGCATCACTGGAACCTGATGAATTAGCTATAATGGTTCAAGCAATTAGAAATATAGAAATAGCTTTTGGAAATGGAATAAAAAAGCCAACTCAGTCTGAGAAGGGGAATATATCAATTGTCCGCAAAAGCATTGTGGCGGCTGACAATATTGCTGTAGGGGAAAAATTTACAGATAAAAATTTGACAGCAAAAAGGCCGGGAAAAGGAATAAGCCCAATGAGATGGGACGATATAATTGGGAGAACTGCAGAAAAATCATACTCTGAGGATGAGGAAATAATTATATGAAAAGGAAGGTTTTAATATTCACCTCTACCAGAGCAGAATATGGTTTATTAAGAAGAGTGGTGCTTAAAATTGAAAAATCAGAAGGTTTAGATTTGCAATTATTAGTTAGTGGGACTCATCTTGTTTCCGGTCAGGGCTTAACAATAGAAGAGATTCGATCAGATGGAGTAAAAGAGATTGAATGCATTGATATTAAGCTCAATGATGATTCTGGTAAGGGAATTTGTCGTTCAATGGGATTAGCTATGCAAAAATATGGAGAATTTCTTCAGGATTCAGCACCTGATATATTGCTCTTATTGGGTGATCGTTATGAAACGTTTTGCTGCGCTGCCGCCGCTCAGATATGCCAAGTTCCGGTTGCTCATATTCATGGAGGCGAAAGGACGGAAGGTCAGGTTGACGAAGCGTTTCGTCATTCAATAACCAAGATGTCACATTTGCATTTTCCTTGCTGTGAAGAATATAAGAACAGAATTCTTCAAATGGGAGAATCTCCTGAGAAGATTTATAATGTCGGGTCTTTAGGTGTAGAAAATATTAGGAATATGAAATTAATGGAATGGCATGAATTGGAAGAATCTATTCGGTTTAAACTTGATAAGCCATTTTTCCTTATAACATTTCATCCTGTAACGCTTGAAAAAAACAGCTCCGCAAAACAATTCGCACAACTGCTTGCAGCCCTTGATAACTATCCGGATTATAAATGTATTCTTACGGGTGCAAATGCAGATACTGATGGTAAAATTATCAATCTGATGATCAATGATTATGCGGGATTGTATCCTGACAGATGCTTTTCAATATCCTCGCTCGGCTATTTAAGATATTTATCAGCTATGCAATTATGTGAGGCTGTTATTGGAAACAGTTCAAGCGGTATTTTAGAAGCTCCGGCTTTAAAAGTGCCGACAATTAACATCGGAGACAGGCAAAAAGGAAGAATCAGAACAGAGAGTATTATTGACTGCGAGCCTGTTAAAGATTCAATTTTGTCAGCATTGAAGAGCGTCTGTTCAAACGAGTTTAAGTCCAATATGAAAGAGATGAAAATACCCCATGGAAAAAGAGGGACTGCTCAAAAAATAGTAGAAGTTATCAGAACCATAGACTTGGATAATATTTTAAAGAAAAGGTTTTTTGATATTAATTAAAAATATATTAAACAAGTTTTGAAATTTACTTAAATAAGTAGTATACTGAAATTATTAAATCGCCAATACAAATTAATACTTAATTAATCAATATGCGCAGGTGGAAATGAAAGATTGGAGAAAAACTTTCGTAGGCCCGGAGACCACTATAAAAGAAACCATTGCAGTGATTGACAAGAGTGCGCTTCAGGTCGCTCTTGTTGTGGATACTGATAATAAGCTTTTGGGGATAGTTACGGACGGTGATATCCGACGGGGAATTTTAAAAGGGATAGGTCTTGATGAGCCGGTAAAACGTATTTATTATGTATCTCCACTTACAGCTTCCATTGATGATGATCCTGAGACAATGCATGTGATCATGAAAGAACAGAAGATAATCCATCTACCTGTTGTTGATCATGATGGCAGAGTTGTTGAACTGAAAATCTTAAATGAAATATTGACTGCCACAAAGATTAAAAACCCTGTTATTCTGATGGCCGGCGGACTTGGTACAAGATTAAGACCTCTAACAGAATCCTGCCCTAAGCCTCTTTTAAAGGTTGGGGGAAGTCCGGTATTGGAAACCATTATTGAAGGTTTTACTGAAAAAGGATTTGATACTTTCTATATTTCTGTGAACTATAAAGCGGAGATGATTGAAGAATATTTCGGAGATGGATCAAAATGGGGCGTCAGTATTAAGTATTGGAGAGAGGACAAAAGACTTGGTACTGCAGGAAGTATTAATCTTCTTCCTGAGAAACCAGATTTACCATTTGTTGTAATGAATGGGGATTTACTTACAAAGATTGATTTTGATCAGCTCATAAAATTTCATATGAATAATAATAAGTTGAGTAATGCCATGGCAACCATGTGTGTAAGAGAATACAATATGCAGATACCCTATGGTGTAATACAAAAGGAGGGGAACAGGCTTACCCGGTTAGATGAGAAACCTGTGCAGAGGTTTTTTGTGAATGGTGGAATATATGTTTTTGAACCTGATGTTATAAATATGATTCCTAAGGATAAGTATTTTGATATGACAGATCTTTTTGATAATATGATGGAAAAAGAGTATAAAACAGTAATATTCCAGATCAGGGAATACTGGATGGATATAGGGCACAAAAAGGATTTTGAGATTGCAGATGGTGAATATGGAGAGGTGTTCTGGGGTTGATTTATGTTTAACGGGAAAAAAATACTTGCAGTAATACCAGCCAGAGGCGGCTCAAAAGGAGTCCTCCGGAAGAATATTAAAATAGCAGGGGGAAAACCGCTTATTGCCTGGATGATTGAAGCGGCAAAAAAATCAAAATATATTGATAGATTGATTCTTTCTTCTGACGATAACGAGATAATCAAAGTTGCAGGAAGTTTTGGATGTGATTCGCCATTTGTACGACCTGTAGAATTAGCTCAGGATAGAAGTACTGTTGCTGATGTTATTATACATATGCTTAGTAAGATTTCAGGGTTTGATCATGTAATGCTATTACAGCCCACTTCCCCTTTAATAATAGCTGATGATATTGATGGGTGTATCGAGTTTTGTATAGATTTAAATGCTGAATCTGTTGTATCTGTAGCAGAGCCTCAGAAAAACCCATACTGGACATTTACTATGGGAGAGGATAATCGGCTCATTCCTGTTTTCGGGCAAAAGTATTTTAACCGGCAAAGGCAGGAGCTGCCTTTAGTGTATATGCCTACTGGCGCAATTTATATAGCTCAATCCAAATGGTTTGTAGAAAATAAATCTTTTTATTCAGATTCTACTTCAGGTTATTTGATTCCCAAAGAACGTGCGTTAGATATTGATTCTGAGCTTGATTTTAAATTGTTTGAAGCGATAATGTCATAGATTATAGATATCGGTTTTAAACATTGAAAGATTTTCAGGGTTTGTGTACCATTTAATGCAATGTTCAAGACCCTTTTCAAAACCTTTAATCCCTGAATATTTCGGTTGCCAGCCAGTTAATTCTTTTAGTTTTCTGTTATCTGCCCATAGACGGTTTACTTCACTTTTTTCAGGTCTTAGCCGGATTTCATCTGAAATGATTTCAATTTCTTGGCCCATTAGTTGAGTGATAAGTTTTGCTGTTTCACCAATAGAAATTTCAAAATTACTCCCTGCGTTAAATGTTTTACCTGCTGTATTTTCAGACTCAGCAATTTTAATAAATGCATCCGTGATATCATCAACAAAATTAAAATCTCTTGTGGGGCTAATGGCCCCTAATTTTACCTGTCGGTTTCCTTTGGCAATTTGCGTGATTATAGTTGGTATAACTGCTCGCAGGGATTGCCTTGGCCCATATGTGTTAAAAGGGCGTATTGTTGCAACCGGGACATTAAAAGATGTAAAAAATGACCAGGCAATCTGATCAGCTCCAATTTTTGACGCAGAATATGGAGATTGCCCCTGTAATGGGTGCTCTTCAGTAATTGGAACAAATTGCGCTGTGCCATAGACTTCGCTTGTTGAAGTATGGACTATTTTTTCTATGTTATGCTCTTTTGCAGCCTGTACAACATTGAGAGTCCCTTTTATATTAGTGTCAATATAGGTGGCAGGAGAATGGTATGAATAGGGGATTGCAATGAGTGCCGCAAGATGGAATACTACATCGCATCCTTTCATTGCCGTGTTAACACCAAAGGGGCCACGAATATCTCCTGCAAAAACTTCTATTTCCTTTTTTATTTTTTTTGGAGAGTAATCCAACCAGCCCCAGGAATTAAATGAGTTGTAGTAAACAAAGGCTTTTACTTTGCATCCTTTTTTTACAAGTTTTTCTGTCAAATGCGAGCCGATAAACCCGTCAGATCCTGTTATAAGTATTTTTTTATTTTTAAGTTCCATATTTACTATCCTTTTATTTATTGTCCTATAGTTTCCATGGCACGTGTCCGACGAGCTGCATCGAGCTGAGCTTTGGATACCCCATCGTTGTTATATAATTTTTCTTTGTTTTCCCACAGCATGCCATGCCATTTCCCATAGAAATGGATTG
Organism: Desulfobacteraceae bacterium; assembly: GCA_021107575.1. Classification (GTDB taxonomy): domain Bacteria; phylum Desulfobacterota; class Desulfobacteria; order Desulfobacterales; family Desulfobacteraceae; genus JAIOSM01. The sequence continues at coordinate 9,901 of JAIOSM010000145.1, forward strand.
AATCGTTAAAATTTATTTTGTCTTTATCAGTATTAAGTTGTATTAAGTGAAGATTGGGTAGATAGATTGCAGCGTCGGAGTCAGCGGTGTGCTCCCGGGCGCGGAGAGAGATATCCATGAAAGCATTTTTACCGGATTTTGCCCAGAAACCACCAAGTTCAAAAAAATGATCTTTCTTAAGTGCAATAAAACAATCAAGCATTTGAAAAGGCCTTTCTATGTTAGCTTGCGGGAACTCGGAATCTAAGTGAAGATATGCTGACACAGGAGCATTGTTTTCATTTAATACCATGCCTGCATGGACAATATTGTTTTGTTTGCTTGTAATTTTTGCGCCAAAGATTTTTTTATCCCCGTATTTTTTTATTGCATTTTTAATGGCTATCAACCAGTTTTCACAAGGAGAAAGTAGTTCTGAAAGGAAAAGAAGATTTTCTCCTTTTGCATTTTTGGAGGCTTGGTTCATCATTTCGGGATGATTTGATTTGTTTTTATGATTTATTATCTTGATATCCCCTTTTAACGAGTCAAGTATTTCACAGATTTGCTTAGATGGGTTGGAAGTCTTTAATAAAATAATTTCATATTTACCGCAATTTTCAGAATTAACAGATACTGATTCCAGTTGAAGAAGGAATTCCTGTGTCAAATCAGAAGGAACCGGAATTATGATTGACCATTTAAAAGTATGATCATTGTTAATTGCGGTGTCTGTTGTTGATATGTCAGTGTTCTTCATAATTTTTGGAGGGTTTTTGAAAGCATGTGCTTTTATTACTTTTTCAGCAATATGGACAATCCTGCCTGTAGCGCCCTCAGGGTCTGTAAGTTCAGTTTTAAGATACGTTTGTAAAGTTTCAATATTAATTAATTCTGAAAATTTTTTTTTTGTAGACAAAGCCTGGGCAAGCTCAGATGATGTCATTTTAGTTGCAACCTTTTGTTCTGTAAAGGAATAGGGTACTTCTGTTTTTATTTCAATATCAAGTTGAACAAGAGGTTTGTCTAAAGCAAGTGCTTCAAGACCTGTTGTGCTTGGTTGGGCAAGGGTGCAAAGGTCGCACAGGGCAAGCAGGTCATATGTATTTTCCTCACCATGTATAAAATACACTCTTTTTTTGAATTCATTTGGGATTGAATTTTTCCATATTTCTATTCTGTCTTGTTTATCAGCTGGATGAAATTTGACAAACATTGCAAGGTTGGGATCTTTTGCTGTGATTTTAAATAATGGAAGGACACTTTCTACTGAAAGGGGAATGGCTGAAAAAATTAAGAGATTTACAAATTTATCAGTGCATTTGAATTTTGTTCGCATTTTCTTTCGAGTATCATTCTTCTGCTGACGTTTTTTTTCTTCTGCAATGTGTGTGTTGCCAACAGGAATTATTCTTTCAACAGGTGCTTCATAGTCACCAAGTTTTTTTCTGATTCTTTCTCCCCACATAAGGCCCAGAGTGCTGTATTGTATATGTCCGGTATATCCAAAATTAAGATTATATCCTAGTCCTTCCTGAAGCGTTAAAAAGGGTATGTTAAATTTTTTTGCCCAAAAAGATAACATCTTCCCCCAGCGGTTCAGTTCGTGGAGAGCAAAGCAGATATCAGGTTTTTCTTGTATTAATAAGTTTTTAAAACCCACATACTCCTGAGCTGTTGCATGGAGTGTTTTGTCCATCACTGTAACCATCTGCGCACCAAGCGAATAGTCTTTTTGTAAAGCATCTCCAAACACTTTCCTCTGCTGCAAATAATTTTTATTAATTTCATCAAAATCATCATTGGAAAGATAATCAAATACATGGTTATAATTGAGGTTGCATTCTGCTGCTGTTATCTCCTGAGACCTTTCTCCCTGGCCTACAATGTATTTTGTCTTTGCCCCTAAACTTGCAAATTTGTCAGTGATAGGGATTAAAAACCTGGTGTGGTGGAGAAGTGCAATATAAATAATTACTTTTTTATTTTTCCAGAAATCAGTTTTCATGCATTCCTTATTTTAAATAGGTTCTATCAGTTATTTGAAAGAATATTTTTGCAAATTCATCTCTTTCTTTATGAGATGAAATAACCTCGTTAATGGAATTCAGAAGGCCGGAAATATTATTAAAAGACTGCTTGGCATTTTTTTTATGTGGCCTGACCATAGGGTCATAAATGATTGTTGGTATGTTATTATTTATTGCTATGGATGTCGCGTAACATGATGAACAGGCAACAACACAGTCAGCTATCGTCATCTCCCAGGGCATATTGAGGTCGTGGAAGGAATATGAAACTTCCTTAAGGTTTTTTTTGCTGATAATTTCAATAATTTCATTATGTTTATGTGTCCCTCTTATCTGATCTTTTCCAATACAGAACATAAGGTGGATCTGATCACTAAAGGATGTAAGGTGAGAAACAAGGTCTTTGTATTCATAGGTCATTGCAACATTGTGGGGGAGGTAGATTATTGTTTTATCAAAATCAATCTTTGACTCTTTTTGATATTGATATGCTGCTCCCAACCCGTTTCTCCAGAATGGAGGGCATCCCGGGGAGAAAAAACGTCCTTCATATCTTGGAGCCAGCCATATTTTTTTCTTCATGTCTGTTTTGTTTTCAGTTAAGTGCCTGTAGCTGTCATAACTCGTAGTGATGACACCGTCTAAAAGGGAGGGCGCCAATGTCCATCTTGTGTCCAGCGGTAAAAGTTCATATCCTAAAACAGGGATACCGGCTTGTTTTGCAAGATAAACCCATGCATAAAAAACTCTCTCTTCTGATGCAGATGAGCCTAACGGTGTTGGAATCTGGAGGATAATTGCTTGAGTATCTGATTCTATCTCATGGTGAATCTGTGCCCGGAAAAGATTGCCGCTTCCTAGGTCATCAAGCAAAAGTGTCCGCCAGAATGACAGACCATCTGAGAATTCATGATCACCGATTAAACTTTTTTTCAGCTTAAAACCTCCCAATGAGTTTGGTTTTATTTTGGAAGACATTTTAAAAGGGATGGGATTGAGTTTTTTTGCAGCTTTTAAAGTATCGCTATTGTGTGATGGAATTAAAAAGTTGATTTTTGTAAAACTGTTCACCCTGTGCTGTAGCAGTTCTAGGAAATCAGTAATAAACGGTGTTATCTGGTTGTCCTGCAGGATCCAGTAAATACCGGATTTATCAGTTGGTTTATTATTGGGTTTATTATTGGGTTTATTACTTTGTTCCATAGATCCACACATATTCAAAAGGTTTCTTTTTTTGAAGTTTGATACAAAATATATTATATAGTAAGTTAATATAACTTTAAAGCAAAATTAATGCCAGTATTTACATATGGCGCGGTATTTGCAGTTGATATACTATTAGGCCTGCTATCAGGTCCGTATCAGGTCTAACATGGAAGATAAATATGGAGATAAGTATATGGTCTCAATAGATAAACAAAAAGTTGGTGATGGATATCCTGTTTTTATTGTTTTTGAAGCAGGCGCTACCCATGACAGCCTTGAATCAGCAAAAGAACTTGTAAGAAACTCTGTTGAGGCAGGAGCTGATGGAGTTAAATTTCAGGTTCTTAATCCTGACAGACTTGTTCCGGACCGATCCCAACCCTTTGCATATGAAATCCTTGTTAATCCGGAAACCGGAGAAAGCAAGCAAGTGACAGAACCGCTTTATGATATACTCAAGCGCAGATATCTGAACTTTGATCAATGGCGGGAATTAAAAGAGTTTTGTGATGATCTCGGAATAATATTTTTTTCCACTGCAACATTTGAAGAAGAAGTCGATTTTTTAAAGGATATTGGAGTAGATACATTAAAGATATGTTCAGGAGATATTAATCATCTCCCATTTATCAGATACTGTGCTGAAACGGGTATGAGTATACAGCTTGACACGGGAACCTCTACCATCGGTGAGGTTGAGAAAGCATATGAAGAAGTTCTGAGAGCAGGTAATAACAGAATTATTATTCATAATTGCCCTTCAGGATATCCTGCAAGACTTGAAAGTATTAATTTAAAGGTTATCCCGACTTTAAAACAATTGTTCCTTTGTCCTATTGCTTTTTCTGATCATACTCCGGGATGGGAAATGGATATTGCAGCAATTGCTTTGGGTGCAAATATGGTGGAAAAAACTATTACACTTGATAGGACATGCCAAGGCCCGGAACATATTTTTTCTCTTGAGCCGGAAGATATGAAAAAATTTGTAAAATCAATACGTGATATAGAAATAGCATTGGGAAGTAGCCGAAGAGTTCTCAGTGAGGATGAACGGCGCATTAGCTGGAATACCAGGCGGAGTATTGTTTTAAAAAAAGATGTTAAAAAAGGTGATGTGGTTGAAAAAAATACTCTTGATTATACAAGGCCCGGAACAGGTATTGAACCTTGTATGACAGATATTATACTGGAAAAAAAGTTTACTAAAGAACTTTCTAAGGGGAGTAAACTTACATGGGGAGATTTTAAGTAGATGAGCATTGTTGCAATAATTCCGGCCAGGGGCGGGTCAAAAAGATTATCAAAAAAAAATATTATACCTATTCAGGGGAAACCCATGCTGACTTATCCTGTGATGAATGCGATTAAAAGTGAACTTTTTGATCAGGTCATTGTTTCTACTGAGGATAAATTGATCGGGCAAGTAGGGCAGGAAGCCGGAGCTATGGTAATCAAAAGACCTGAAAGACTGTCACAGGACAGATCCACAGTTGTAGAAGTCTGCCAGCATGTTTTGGAGGAACTTGAAAAAGAAGGCATATCCCCTGATTATTTTTGCTGTATATATGCAACAGCCATATTCCTTACCCCAAAAGATATGATAAAGGCATTCCAATTATTAACAGAATCCTCCGAGGCTAATGTGGTCATGGGTGTTTCAAAGTTTAATTTGCAGCCGGTTCAGGCATTGGAAACCGTAAATGGATTTTTAAGTCCGAAGTGGCCGGAATATGCTAAAGTCCAATCCCAGTTTCATCCCCCCCTTGTTGTAAGCAATGGTACATTATATTGGGCAAAGACAGAGAGATTTTTACAGAAAAAAACATTTTATGATAAAAACCTTATAGGGTATGAAATACCATGGGTCAGAGCTCTTGATATCGATACTCCGGAAAGTTTACAAATAGTAAAAGCGCTTGCTCCCAGCCTGCTTTCCTGAATTGGCTTCTATGAAAATCGTACAGAATAGAATTAAAGAGAGATATTTGAACTTTAATCTGAAAATGGGAAAGCTTGTAAAAGAGTTCCCATTATAGTAATTTATCTATTCAACTTTTAGTTTAACAGGAGCATTTTTTTGAAAATAATCATAGTGGGAGCTGGTGAAGTCGGATATAATATTGCAAGCAAGCTTTCTTCTGAAAACAAAAAAGTAGTTGTTATTGATAAAGACCCTGTTGCAGCAAGACGTCTTTCTGATGACCTTGATGTGCAGGTAATGATTGCTTCAGGAAGCAGCCCCAATGTTCTTTTAGAGGCTGGAATTAAAGATGCAGAGATTTTACTTGCTGTTACTGACAGTGATGAAGCAAATCTTGTTTCATGTCTTGTGGCTAACATGATTTCTCCCACAACTAAAAAATATGCCAGAGTCAGAAGTGCAGACTATGATGATTATCACGAAAATTTTAAAAAGGATGCTCCCCATATTGACACTGTTATCAATCCGGAAATTGCAGTTGTAAATACTATACGCAGACTTATGAGTGTCCCCGGCGCCATAGATATGGGTAGCTTTGCAGATGGAAAAGTGAGATTTGTTGGATTGCGTATTGATAGAAATTCTCCCATGGCCAATATCAGCCTTACAGAGTTTCCATCCTTATTTAAGGATACAAGACCATTGATTTCAGCTATTATCAGGGGAGACAGAGTAATCGTCCCAAGAGGCGGTGATAAGATTCTTCCTAAAGATCTTGTTTATTTTATTACTGAAACTGAGAAATTAAATGAGATTATTGAACAGTTTGGCAAGAAGATCAAACCGCTCAACAGCGTACTGATTATCGGAGGAGGGCGAATAGGTTTGAGGCTTGCAAGACTGCTGGAGAAAGAATCTATTAATATAAAAATAGTCGATTCTGATCTTGAAAGATGTGAGGAGCTCGCTAAAAAAACCGAAAAAGCTGTTATATTGCATGGCGATGCCTCTGAAAAAAATCTTTTTTTGGAAGAGAATGTCAGTGAAATTGATGTTGTTGTTTCTCTTACAAATCATGATGAAACAAATATCCTTGTATCTTTGCTTGCAAAAGAGATGGGTGCTCATAATACAATAACAAAAATCAGTAAAATAAATTATCTTCCACTTATGAAAACAATTGGACTTGATAAAGTGGTAAGTCCCAGGCTTTCCGCTGCAACATCAATACTCCGAGGCATTAGGAAAGGCAAGGTGTTGTCTGCTATATCAGTCTTTGGTGAGGGAGCAGAATTTATTGAAGCCGTTGCATTAAAAACATCAGGTATTACAAAAAAGCCATTAAGTAAAATTGCTTTTCCCAAAGGTTCAATCCTTGTATGTATAATAAGGGAAGATGAAATAATAATTCCTTCAGGAGAAAGTGTAGTAGAACCTGAGGATAGAATTATCATATTTACAAAAACCGAAGACATACAGAAGCTTGAGAAACTTCTTACAGTTAAGTTGGAATTTTTCTAGATGCGCTGGCACTATATATCAAAAATAATCGGCGTGCTTCTTATATTCCTGAGCTTTGCAATGGTCCTGCCTCTGGTTTTCAGCTTCCATTATAATGATGGAGCAATTATTGCCATTATAGAATCTATAGCAATTACTTTAATAGCAGGTTTTTGTTTTGTTTTTTTGGGAAGAAAGTCTGATATAGACTTTTTATCACAGCGTGAAGGAATTGCTATTGTTGCATTGGGGTGGACTGCTGTAGGCCTTTTTGGCGCTTTTCCGTTCTTTCTTGATGGCACGTTTTCATCTTTTACCGACGCATTTTTTGAATCTGTTTCAGGCTTTACAACAACCGGATCATCTGTAATGACTGATATTGAAGCCACATCTTTGAGTATACTTATGTGGCGTAGTTTTATTCAATGGCTTGGCGGAATGGGGATTATTGTCCTGACTCTTGCCATACTTCCTTTTCTTGGTGTGGGAGGGATGCAGCTATATAAAGCTGAAGTCCCAAGTCCTGTACCTGATAAACTCACTCCAAGACTTGCAGACTCTGCAAAGATTCTCTGGGCAGTTTATGCCGGAATTACTGCCCTGGAAGTTGTTTTCCTTCTGGGTGGAGGTATGAGTTTTTTTGATTCTTTAGCCCATGCTTTTACAACCATGCCTACAGGCGGGTTCTCACCCAAGAATACATCCATTGCTTACTATAACAGTGCATATATTGATTATGTGATTTCATTTTTTATGTTGCTTGCAGGCATCAATTTTGCTCTTTATTATCAGTTATTAAGAGGGAAACCTCTTGCATTCTGGAGAGATACTGAGTTCCGTTTTTTTATGATATTAATAGGAATCTTTACATTGCTTATATCCTTTAATACTTATGGCTCTGTTTATGAGACCATTGAACTGTCATTCAGATATGCATTTTTTCAAGTAATTTCTATATTGACAACTACTGGTTACGGTACTGCTGATTATGAAATTTTTCCGGGATTGAGCCATATAATTCTTTTTTCCTGTATGTTTATAGGTGCCTCTGCAGGCTCAACTGGTGGTGGAATGAAGTGCTCCCGTATTATTGTTGGTTTTAAATATTGTTATAGAGAGCTTTTTAAACTGATTCACCCAAGAAGCGTTGCCCAGATAAAGATTAATTCAAATGTTGTTACTGATGATGTTTTGAGAAGTATTATGGGGTTTTTAGGCTTATATATTGGATTGTTTGTTATTTGCAGTATACTTCTTGGAGCAATGGGCATTGACATGATAACATCTTTTGCTGCTGTTGCTTCCTGTATTGGAAACATTGGTCCCGGGTTTGGAACTGTCGGACCTACGGAAAATTTTGCCCACCTGCCTGCTATGGCCAAGTGGTTGTTATTGTGGTGCATGCTCCTTGGAAGACTTGAAATATATACAATTATCATACTTTTAGTCCCGGAATTCTGGAAAAAATAAATAGAATTATTTATAAATTTATGTTGACAAAATCACTATAATCAACTATAAATACTTTTTGTTTTGCATGGCTGGGGCCGTTAACTCAGTCGGAAGAGTATCTCCCTTTTAAGGAGAGAGTCACTGGTTCGAGCCCAGTACGGCCCACCATAAAAAATATACATGCGTCCCCATCGTCTAGCCTGGTCCAGGACACCGCCCTTTCACGGCGGCGACAGGGGTTCAAATCCCCTTGGGGACGCCAATTATATCAAAGGTTTCAGCATTTTGCTGGAACTTTTTTTTAAATACCCCTCTTTTTGCAAAAGGGTTTGTTTTTATAATTTCTTCTTGCAAGAGATATCATTTTATTAATGCTACCTCCCGAGTAAGTTTTTCCAGTGCTTTTTGAAACAGTTTTGATCATCTTAACCCTAAAATTATCGACCATCAATGCTTTAATCTGGTCAGCTTTACAGATCCCAAATTTATCCACAAGCTGTTTCAAGCGGGTTTTATCTTCTCGTGCAGAAGCTTTATTCTTCATAACTCCTTGATTCAAACCCCAGAAAATATAAGATTTCGAAT
>JAIOSM010000326.1 GCA_021107575.1 Desulfobacteraceae bacterium
CACCCAAGTTCCTTTAATTCCAAAACGGCATTGGAAATAGCCGCAATATCATCGGGTACAAGAATTTTTTTAATGAGTGTACAATTGGCATCTATGATTTTTTTACCCACAGATGGACCAAAATCATCTGTGATCAATCCCTTATAGACTTCAGAACCAGTAACCACGGCACCCACTTTCAAGGATTTGTATGCTTTAACCGAAAGAATGGTCCCTGTCTCTTTTGTTAATGTTTCAAGTGCATCTATATTTTTTGACGGGATGGTCAGAGGAATGATCCGTGTGGCTGCAATGATTTCTCCCTTTTTGCAGGGAAAATTATTTTTCAATGTAGCAACAATAATGCTTTCCATCTTATTGACTTGAAGAAGCGCGTCAACATTAATTTTTAACAGTCCGGCATGTTTGGTACTGATATTGATTTTACCTTCTATAGGTTCTGAAAATTCTAAATCCTGATCTGAAATAGCTCTTGAAATCCTATATGCTGCATCATCTTCATGGAGTTGATCTTTCCCAAGATCCAGAATATAAAGATATTGTTTACCAATCTTTAAAAGTTCCGGGATATCCTCTTTTTGTACAATATGACCCTTTTTAAACCCGACTCCTTTAAATTTCCCTCTGATGATCCGTGTCATGTCGTGGGCGAGAATAGTTCCAACAGCATCTTCAACTCTGATCTTTTTCATTTATTTATCCTGATCTCTTTTATTCTTAATAGCTGCAAGAATCTTGTCCGGAGTTAACGGAAAAGAATCCATGTACACACCAATGGCATTACTGACTGCTGCGCTATAGCCTTGAGCTGCTGACATAGCAATGGACATACCGGCTTCCTTTGCTCCGTAAGGCCCTTTGGGATCAATTGATTCCACGATGATGTTATTGATTTTAGGCATGTCACAAGCAAGGGGCAGTTTATAATCCAGCATGGTGGGATTGAGACATCGTCCGTCTTTCCAATCGTGGTATTCAGTGAGCATACCACCCTGCCCGCCCATGGTAAGAGCGCCTTCAAACTGACCTTCCAAAACCAGAGGATTTATACCATATCCCACATCCTGGGCAGCTGTTACTTCAAGCACTTCAACCTGCCCTGTGTCAGGGTCTACTTTGACTTCAACAATTGTAGTGCCAAATGAAAAGGCTTCACACATCTGACCATAGGGGTTTTTAACCCACTCACGTTTCATGTCCACTTTTGGCCAGTACCCGCCCTCAGCATTTACAGAATTAAAATTCAAAAGGCTGATTCTCACTACTTTCCTGATAGGTATGGATTTTTCAGGGTCATCTTTGACAAAAATAAGACGGTTTTTAGCTGCAAGCGTTTCAGGTTTTACCTTTAACACTTTTGCAGCCACTTCAAAAAGTTTTTCCCGGCAATTTTGTGCTGCGAGCTTAACAGCATGACCGCCCACAAAGGTTGAAACCTGGGAGTATGATCCCGGGTCAGAAGAAGTGGTCTCGGTATCTGCAGAAACCAGGTGAATATCTTCGGGTAAAAGCCCCAACTCCTCAGCCGCAATCTGGACCAGCATATTGTCATTGCCCTGACCATTGTCCACAACTCCTGACATTACAGTTGCTTCCCCATCTTCATTAAACTTGATAAAAGACTGGGAACCACCACGGATACCCATGGGAAATCCTGTCTGCACAGAATTGGTTCCAATGCCGATACCATGAAATGGCGGCAGTTTCCCCCATTTTTCTTTCCAGCCTGATTTTTCAACTGCCTTGTGAATAGTTTCATCCATAGCACATGAATCAACAAAGGATTTTGTACTGGTATATTCGCCCGGCTTCCTGCAATTTCTTAATCTGATCTCCACAGGATCAATGCCAAGATGTTCTGCAATCATGTCCAGCTGGATATCAAGTCCGCAGGCAAATCCACGTCCATGGGTTCTTATCATACCTCTGATGGGCTTGTTGGTATAAATCCTATACCCGTTGTAGCGAACACTTTCCATTCGATAGACCTGTTCCATGGAAAGAAATGGTACACTTGTGGCAATAGGGCCGGTGCTGGAATAGGCACCTCCGTCCATGTAACATGTAGTTTCTCTGGCCAGGACTCTTCCATCCTTGTCCACCCCGGTTTTATGGGTGGTAATCATGGCATGTCCCTGGCGTGTGGCAATTGTATTTTCTTCCCTTGTGAACTCAATTCTTACAGGTTTTTTGGTCTTTTTGGCCAAAAGAGCGCAGATGTAATCCACAGGGCAAATCTCGGAGCGTCCACCAAATGCACCGCCAATAGAAATTTTTCTGACTTTTACCTTATGGAGAGGGATTTTGAATGCATTGGATAAAGGCTTGGATTTCATATGGGGTCCGCCATTGGGACACCAGATTTCAAGACAGTCTTCGTGATCAAACCGCGCTACAATGGCATAGGGTTCAGCCTGAAAATAGGACTCTTCCGGTGCCACATAGGTGTCTTCTCTGATATAATGGGCTTTTTCAAAATTCTCATCCACATTTCCAGTATCAATATTTACATGGACATTAACATTGTTGGGAAAATCTTCATGGATAAGTTCGGTTTCCGATACCATAGCTTCCATGGGATCAAATACAGGAGGCAGTTCTTCATATTCAACATCAATCAGGTCAAGGGCTTTAAGTGCTGTATCTTCGTCCACCGCAGCCACGCCTGCCACCTCATCTCCTATATATCTTACTTTTTCTATCTGGATAAACTGCTGATCCCGGGTATAGGCAAACACACCCCATTTGACGCCTTCAGTATCTTTTCCTGTTACAACCGATTTAACACCAGCAAGTGCCTCGGCCTTTGAAGTATCGATACTTAAAATACGGGCATGGGCATAGGGGCTTCTTTTAATTTTTCCCACAAGCATGCCCGGCAATATCAGATCAGCTGTAAACTTTGCCTTTCCCATAACCTTTGCCCTGGAATCAACTCTGGGCATTCTTTTGCCAACAATAGTATAATCAGTGGTATGATCAGACATTTTTTTACTCCCTTACTTTACTATCAGTTTTACAATCCGGGCAATCATCCTGGGGATTACAGGCATGGGCTACTGCTTCAACAATTTTTGCATACCCAGTACACCTGCATATGTTTCCGCCAAGCGCCTTTCTGACAGTTTTTTCATCGGGCTTAGGATTGTTTTTTAATAAAGCATCCGCCGACATGAGCATACCTGAAGTGCAAAATCCACACTGGACTGCCCCATGATCAATAAAAGACTGCTGAAGATCTGACAATTCATCTCCGTTGGCAAGCCCTTCCACTGTTCTGATCTTTGTTCCTACAGCTTCCATTGCCAGGGTCAGACAGGATCTGACAGGTTTTCCATCCATATGGATGGTGCATGATCCGCAAACACCTTCGCCGCAACTTTCCTTTGATCCGGTAAGATCAAGTTCATCCCGCAATACTTCTAAAAGGGTGTCATTGTGGTAGACCATTACCTCACAAAGCTTATCGTTTATATTCAAGGTGATCTGTATTTTTTCCATTTTAAATAAACTCCATAATCGTTTATCCTTTTGCAGCAACAACTGCCTGTGCTGCTCCCTTAAGTGCCTGGAGCACCATCTCAGACACCATGACACAACGGTATTCAAGAGTTGAGCCCACATTATGAACAGCAAATGTTGATGCACTATTCATCGAGGAGTCTGCCACTTTTTTAAAGACCTCTGTATCGTTTAAGTTTTTTCCTTTTAAAGAAAATGATTCCTGGACAAGAAAGAGAGGCGACCTGCCCATGGCTCCTACAACAATCCTGGCATCTTCTATCTCATCTTTTTTAGTGTCACTTGCACTTAAAAAAACACCTGCACAAACAATGGGGTAGTCAATGGCAGACCTGTAGGCAAGGCGCTTATAACTACTTTTACCACCTTGTATCGAAATAACAATTTCCGTAAGCAGTTCGCTTGATTCCATAGCAAAGGGCATAATACCATCAGTGGTATAAAAATTAGCAATTTCAACTACTCGCTCTGTGCCCTTTTTTGCCAGGGTTATGCTGGCACCTAAGGCCATGAGGGCAGTAGCACCGTCAGATTGACAAGTTGAATTGCAACGGTCAGCCTCATCTCTTGCATAACAGATTTTGCCCCCGTCCTTATGACAGGGTTGACGTCCGGATCGGTGAAACTCAGACTGGTTATAGTGGATACAACGATTATCCTGAAGTATATTACCACCGATTGTTCCTCTGTAATGCTGGATAGAAATAGCTCCTATCTTCTCACATGCCTCAAACAGTGCAAAGGCTTCTTTTTGAATGAGATCAGAAGCTATAATATCAGCTATTGGCGTCCTGGCACCAATTTTAATACATCCATCCTCTTCATTAATATAGGACAATTCATTCAAGGCTTTAAGACTGATAAGAGTCTTTGGTTTTAACAGCCCCTTTTTCATCCTGACCAGAAGATCTGTGCCTCCTGCAAGGATTTTTGTATCATCCCCTTGAGTGGCTAAAAGGTTGAGAACTCCTTCAAGATCACTGGGTTCTAAATACTCAAATCTTGGTAACCGCACTTTGTTTCTCCTTTATAAAATAACATCAATTTCATAACTTGTTCTCGCTGTTAACCGTTTTTCTCTTTTAAAGCTGCCAATACTTTTTCAGGCGTAATAGGAAGATCTTTAATTCTGACTCCGACAGCATCATAAACTGCATTGGCTACAGCCGGTGCTGTGGGAACACAACCCGGTTCTCCTATTCCTTTTGCTCCGAATGGACCTGCTTCATCAGCTGTTTCAAACACAGGAGCCTTGATGTTGACGGCATCCTTAGCTGTGAACAATTTGTAATCCCTGAAATTGGCATTCATATTTTCGCCATTTTTCTGCACCACTTCTTCAGTAAGGGCATATCCAAGTCCCATGAGTACGCCGCCGTAAACCTGTCCTTCTAACAGCAGTGGATTGATGGCCTGACCAACGTCATGAGCGGCAATATAATCCAGAACTTCTACTTTTCCGGTTTCTTCATCCACTTTTACTTTAACGCCGTGAACACCAAAAGTATAAGTCGCAGAAAGGTTGCATTTAAAGTCTTTACGGAAGCTTTCGTTATCAGGATCATAAAAATAATCTGCCATGAGCATGGTACCGTTCTGAGAAAAATGAGCCTTTCTTAACAGCTTGTCTATGGGCATGCTTTTTTCCTGATCCCCGGGAACAAATACAAGCTTATCTTTAAACTGGATCTCTTTAGCAGGCACATCAAAAAATTTTGAAGCAAATTCCTGAATCTTTTGTTTAACTTTTTTAGCAGCACCAAGGGCTGCATTTCCTGCCACAAAAGTGCTGCGACTGGCATGGGCACCCACATCCCAGGGACAGATATCAGTATCTGTATGCACTACATTTATATCTTCAGCTGACAGACCTAATTCTTCTGCTACAATCTGGGCTGTGATATTATCCATGCCCTGGCCCATATCTGTACCACCGGTAAAAATGTCTACTTTGCCGTAGTCATCCATTTTCAAGATAGCACCGCAGCCGTCTGATTTATAAATCCTGGCTCCACCGCCTACATGTATCAGGGAGGCCATACCGACTCCCACACCTTTTTCTTTAGCTGTTCCTGATTTGAGTTCTTTTTCTACTTCGTTGATACATTCAGCAAGACCGCAAGTAGTAATTTTGAAATCCTGTGGTGTTGTTTCATTGGGCACATTCTGGTTGATTCTTCTGAATTCAATGGGGTCGATTCCTGCTTCTTCAGCCAGCATGTCTATATTGCTTTCAATGGCAAATGTTGCCTGGGGGTTTCCATATCCACGCATTGCCTGGGAATAGGTGTTGTTTGTATAGACGCATTTGGCATCGTACCGCACATTTTTTACCCTATAAAGCGAAGAAATAGGCATCATCATGACCGTTGGTGTTGTGGCTCCCCAGGATGTATAAGCACCGTTATCCAATACCATTCTGATATCCCTGAATGTTAGTTTCCCGTTTTTATCACATCCCTGTTTGATGTAGGTTACAGTAGGCTGTCTTGTTGAAGTTGCCTTAAATTCTTCCACCCGGTCAAAAACAATTTTAACAGGTTTTCTGCATTTGTATGCCAGAAGAATAGCAACATGCTCATAAGCATATGTATCAAGTTTACTTCCAAAACCACCACCGATAATCGGCTTGATAACCCTGACACGTTTATTTTTTAGCCCCAGGACCTTTAAAGTTTCAAGAAAATCTTTCTGAGCCAGAGAAGGAATCTGTGTATTAGTGTAAACAGTCAAATTTTCTGTTGCATCAAACAATGCCAGAGCACCACTTGTCCCCATGCAGCAATGGGTAACCCCTGTTGTAGTAAATCTATCTTCCACAACAAAAGCTGATTCTTTTTCTCCTTTGTCCACATCTCCATAATGAATATTCCAGGGCAGTTTCAATACATTGCTCTTGGTATGTTCATGAACAAGGGGAGCATCTTTTTCCATGGCTTTTTCAGGGTCAAAGATACCGATCTGCTCTTCATATTCAATTTCAATAAGGTCAAGAGCTTTTTTGGCAATTTCAGGGTTTATAGCAGCAACAGCAGCCACTTCATCCCGGAATGAACATACCTTGTCTTTTTTAATAGGCGGATTATCTTTATAAAAGCCCATTTTCATCTTTTCAGGTACATCTTCGCCAGGAAGAACTGTATGGACTCCTGGCAATGCCACAGCTTTTGAGATATCTATCTTAATAATTTTTGCACTGGCATATTTGCTGTAAAGAATTCTTCCGTAAAGCATTCCAGGCACTTTGATATCCTGGATATACTCTGCCCTGCCCATTGCTTTCTGGGCTGCATCCAATTTGGGAATCCGTTTTCCAACAACACTAAACTCGCTATTTTTCTTACTCATTTTGCCCTCCCATGCCTTTGACGGCCTCAACAGATTCAAAAATTTGTATATATCCTGTACACCTGCAAATGTTTCCTGCAAGGGCATGCTTTATTTCTTCCCGATCTGCATCAGGATTTTCATCCAGTAATGCCTTTGAGGACATAATCATACCTGGTGAGCAGAATCCGCACTGGATACCGCCATTGTCTACAAAGGACTGTTGTATCGGGTGCAATGAACCTTCGGTTGAGGATAGGCCTTCAATGGTCTCTACAGTTTTTCCTTCAACTTCTATGGCAAGATAGAGGCAGGAATTTACAGCAAGTTTATCAACAATAACTGTGCAGGCACCGCATTCACCATTGCCGCATCCCTCTTTAGTACCGATAAGCCCCATTTCTTCCCTTAAAAGGTGTGACAGGGTCCAATGGTCTTTGATCTCGTAAGAGAGCTCAACACCATTTAATATAAAAGATATGTTTGTTGTCATGGGTAAGTTTCTCCTAACTATTATTTTTTATAATTTCGAGACATGTAAGTCCCATTCGTCTGACCTGGACGCGGATCATTTCTTTCCTGTGCCAGGCTTTTCCCCTGACACTGTCTCTGACCTTGGATTCAGCAGCAGCAATTTTGCCTGCCTCAATCAAAATTTCTTCATTGATTTTCTTTCCAACAAGACTTTTTTCCGCATCAAAGGCCCTCATGGGAACAGGTGCTGCAACCCCTAAACAAATTCTTGCCTTATTGCAGGTCTCAAGATCATCCTCAAGAGTTAATAAAACCCCGATACCAATCAAAGGCAATTCCATAGCAGCTCTGCGGCCAAATTTAATATATGCAGACCCGGTATTTGGAGCCTGAGGTGGGATAGTGATCTTTTTCAGAATCTCTCCGGGTTTTAAAATAGTTTTATAAGGCGCAATAAATATGTCTTTCACATCTGCAGATCTTTCGCCATCAGGAC
>JAIOSM010000249.1 GCA_021107575.1 Desulfobacteraceae bacterium
GCCAGAATGCGCCAGCATCAGGTGTACCTATAGGTTTACCCTCAAACAAAATCGTTGTGCATCCCTGAAAAAGTGGGGCATAAACAATATATGAATGCCCTACAACCCATCCAATATCAGATGCAGCCCAGTACACATCGCCTTTTTTTACACCGTAGACTGCATCCATGGTCCATTTCAAAGCTACAAGATGTCCGCCATTATCCCTTACAACTCCCTTTGGCTCTCCAGTGGTACCTGAAGTGTAAAGGATATAAAGAGGATCAGTAGCCTTGACTGGAACACAATCTACAGATTTGGCATTTTCCATTTCAGTGGTCCAGTCAAAATCTCTTTGTTCAATAAGATCAGCTTCTGCCTGGGCACGCTGAAAAATCACACACGCCTCCGGTTTAGACTCGGCAAGTTCAATTGCCTTATCCAACAACGGCTTATATTCAATCACTCTTGCTATTTCAATACCGCATGATGCTGATACTATCACTTTTGGTTTTGCATCATTTATGCGTGTTGCAAGCTCGTTTGCTGCAAAACCGCCAAAAACAACAGAATGGACCGCACCGATACGGGCACATGCAAGCATTGCAATTGCAGCTTCAGGTATCATGGGCATATAAATAATAACCCTGTCACCTTTTTTTACATTTTTCGAAGCAAGTACACCTGCAAATTTTGAAACCTGCTCTTTAAGTTCAAAAAAAGTAATTTTCCTGACTGTATCAGTTACAGGGCTATCATAAATAATGGCATTATTATCACCCAGGCCATTTTCAACATGCAAATCAACAGCATTATAGCATGTGTTTAGCTCTCCTCCTGTAAACCAGCGATAAAAAGGTTTATTTGAATCATCTAAAACTTTATCCCATTTTTTATACCAATGGCAATCTTCGGCTATTTTGCCCCAGAAAGCATCAGGATCATTAAGAGATTGCTCATAAGCTTCAGTATACAAATTCGACATAAATATCCTCCAGGCATTAGCGCTGCAATATTAAGAATTATCAACCATGTCTTTTATTTCTTCCACAACCTCTGGATTAGCCAGTGTCATTACATTACCGACATCTCCTTTATTTGAGATTGCTCCAAGTACTCTTCGCATAATTTTGCCTGAACGTGTTTTTGGCATATCAGGAACAAGCCATACTTTTCTTGGCTTAGCAATCTTGCCAATCTGTTCACACACAACATCTGAAATCTTCTTTGCAAGTTCATCAGTAGCCTCAATACCAGGCTTTAAGGCAATATAAAGATCTGGCTCTTTCCCTTTAATCTCATGATTAACCGGCACAACTGCGGCTTCTGCAACTTCATCTGCCACAAGTGCTGCTGATTCTATTTCTTTGGTGCCAAGCCTGTGTCCTGAAACATTAATAACATCATCAATTCGACCAAGGACTCTGTAATATCCGTCCTCACCAACTGTTGCTGCATCACCTGTCAAATATGGCCAGTCTCTCCAATCCTTGCTGTCAGGTTTTGTATTATACATTCCAAAATAAGTATCAACAAATCTGTCTCTGTCACCCCATATGGTCTGGAACATTCCAGGCCATGGATTCTGAATACATATATTACCTGCAATTCCAGGACCGACTGGCTTGCCTTCATCATCAAAGATAATGGGATGGATACCAGGAACACCTGGGCCACAACTTCCCGGTTTCATAGGGCTGATGCCCGGGACAGTACTACAAAGAAAACCACCTGTCTCTGTCTGCCAATAAGTATCAACGATAGCTGCTCTCCCCTTACCAACAGCAGATTCATACCATTTCCAGACAGCAGGCTCTATTGGCTCTCCAACTGTTGTCATATGTTTGAAGTCGTAATTATATTTTGCAGGCTCATCCGGACCTAGTTTTCTTAAGGCTCGAATTGCAGTTGGAGCTGTATGGAATATATTAACATCAAGCTCCTGGGCAATTCTCCATGACCTTCCTGCATCCGGATATGTTGGCACACCTTCATAAATAACAGTTGAAGCACAGAGGGCCAGAGGGCCATACACGATAAACGAATGTCCGGTTATCCATCCAATATCTGCCATACACCAGTAGACATCTTCAGGGTGAATATCCTGAATATATTTGGACATGGCTGTAACATAAGCCAAATAACCGCCGGTTCCATGCTGACAACCTTTTGGTTTTCCAGTGGTTCCACTGGTGTACATTAAAAACAATGGATCTTCAGAAAGCATTTGTTCAGGTTCAACTCTTTTCCCATAATACTTTTTCAATTCTGCATTAACAGAAATGTCTCGTCCTTCAACCATTGGAGTATCTGCGGAATATTTTCCAGGATATCTTTCCCAGACAA
The DNA here is from genome assembly GCA_021107575.1 of Desulfobacteraceae bacterium. Classification (GTDB taxonomy): domain Bacteria; phylum Desulfobacterota; class Desulfobacteria; order Desulfobacterales; family Desulfobacteraceae; genus JAIOSM01. Next base: position 2,326 of record JAIOSM010000249.1, read on the forward strand.
GCACAGTATCAACAACTTGTCCTTGCTCTGCTGCAATTTTTACTGCATCATCTGCATTTTTCTTATGTTCAAGAAGATTTCCTGCCCTGTAATATGCGTCTGTAACAATCAAAACTCTGGATTGGGAATCAACTATTCTGTCTGCACTTGCACTTGCAGAAAATCCACCAAAAACAACTGAGTGAATAACACCAAGTCTCGCGCAGGCAAGCATAGTAATGGGCAGCTCAGCTGACATGGGCATATGGATTGTAACCCTGTCACCTCTTTTAAGCTTTGCAGTATCACGTAACAATGCTGCAAATTCATTCACTCTCACATAAAGTTCCTGGTAAGTGATGTGCTGGACATTCTCTTCTTCAAGTTCAGGAACAAAATGTATAGCTGTTTTGTTTTTATTCTTTTCAAGATGGCGATCAATACAATTGTAACTTGCGTTGAGTTTTCCGCCTTTAAACCATTTGTAACACGGAGCATCACTGGTATCCAAAACCTCATCCCAGTACTTGTACCATGTCAACAATTCAGCAAAGCTAGTGTAATAATCAGGAAAATTATCCAAGCTGAATTTGTCAAAAATTGCAGGGTCATTAAGATTGGCCTGACCGATAAATTTTGATGAAGGATAATATAATTCTTCTTCTTTCCAATGAACAGCAATTTGAGCTTCTGTGGTTTCTAGAACTTCCTTTTTACTCATTGAGCTTCCTCCTGCTTAAAGATTAAAAGTAAGAAATAAAAATAAATTAAAATTTTACTAATATATATTTTATAAAAAATATTTTTAACCTTAACGTAAGGTTAAGGTATTATTCTAAATCTTTACAGGCAACAAATGATGAAGCTGTCGGGTGTTCAAGTCGTAAATTGTGATTATATATTAAATTACATTCATAACTTATATAAAGCTGTAATAAAGAAATTGAATTTAGTCAATAGCAATATTGATTTTTTTTGAAAAAAAATCAATATTGCAGTTTTCATACTTTTATATGGATAATTTTGGAAAGCGGTTAGAATTAGTACAGCTCTATGAACAGGGCTGTACTAACAAAGCAATCGCAGCTATAATGCGGCTACATTGGCTCTCATGAAAAAATCAACTTATTTTTTTCTGTTAAACCCTGATTTTTTTGGCTTGAAAAATCTACCATCATCACCTTGATCCAAATCAAGCCACCATTTCTTCTTATAATTTGGTTTATGATAGCCCAGCTTTTCATCACACCAGATTCCAAATCTTCTTGTGGATGGAAATTTCCTCAAAGCCCAGCTCACTGATCTGTGAAAAGGAGTAAAGGGCTTATTCCAGGGACATGCTTTAACACAGGTTCCACACCCTGAACCATTTGGGTTCCCAACTCGCATGGAAGTACACTTTTCAATATCGTGCACCCACTTTTCATACCCATTATGCATTCCTTTATCACCGTAACTGATTGCTTGGGAAGGGCACATTTCAGCACATCTTCCGCATTTGTTACAAAAATCCTGCAAGCCAAAATCAATGGGCATGTCAATCTCCAGCGGCATATCTGTAGTTACAACAGCTGCTTTATATCTTGGTCCTAAAAAAGGGTTGAGAACAACATCACCCATGCGGCTCATCTCACCAATTCCTGACCATAGTAAAATAGGAGGTACCGCCACCTGATAATTCATTGCATGATGTGCCCTTGCAGGGTATCCAAGGCGACGAATGTAGTCAGCAAGAATACATGCAATAAAACCACTGGTTGAGTATGCCACAAAGCTCATGGCATTACTGATCCAGTCATTACCGTTAAAGGCTGCAGCGGTTCTCCAATCCTGATCTACTACTATTGAAATTGCATATTTATGCTTAAGATCTATTTTTTTTCCGGTATGTTTGCTATGGGAAAAAACTGCATAGGGCGGAAGTTTACATATGCCCACGATGTCTGATCTTAAAAAATATGCTGTCTCTTTAATATGCAATGAATTTTGGGTAGGATCATCAGTACCCGGAGCGGTATGCTCTGACTGGTGTGGCATAGGAGCCCATGCAGAAATTCCCCAGGGGGTCTTGCCAGCCTCTTCTATTTTAGCAGGCTCATCCACCATATGGCCAAGCGCGCCTGCCATTGTACATAAGGCTCCTGACAAAGGCTGTTTTGCAACAAATCGTCTATATTCTTTCTTAAGACTGTCACCATATTGCCCTTTACCTGCTTTATAAAAACCACCATCTCTTTCATCAACTCTTTTAACTTTATCATCATCAATAAATGTTGTTGGTCTGTCTACACGGTCAAGAGTGTGTAGAGGAAGTGGATCCGGGCGATCAAGTCTCAAATCATCCCGAAAGTCTGATGTAAATATTCGTGTCATCTTTATTCTCCTTGCAATCGATTCATAATATATCATTCCATATTATTGTCTATCAAGATGTATGCCAAGAAATCGCTGTTTAATTTCGCATTAAATTCAGCCGCTTATATATATTACATAAACTGTAACGCAACGTAATTTCGTTTTTCTCAATTTTTCGTTGCATTACAACGATATTTCATGTATATCTACAACATGAAACTTTCCTTATCATATAAACCTGAATTTGAATCGTTAAAAGAACTTTTGATAAAAATGGCCTCGGAAAGATCAATTGATGCTCTTTTAAAAATGATAGTAGACAATATGATACAAAGGCCACATATTGCCCTGGTCCGGATCTGGCTAAAAAAACAGGGAGATCTTTGCAATAATTGTTTAATGTCAAAAAACTGCGCCCAAAATATTGAATGTCTTCATCTTGCTGCAAGCGGTGGACTGTCTATTGTTAAAAAGAAAAATGACTGGTCAATTTTAACAGGGCCAAGCAGGCGCATCCCCATAAATGTTTCAACAATAGGAAAAGTTGCAGGCAAAAAGAAAGCTCTGACAAAAAAAGAGATAGAAAAAGAGATAGACTGGCAAGCAAGAGATATCTGGGCCAAAGGGGAAAAAATCATTGGATTTGGAGCTCAGCCGCTTTTATTTAAAAATGAAATTCTTGGTGTTATTGCAATCTATTCAAGAATAAAAGCAGACAGAGTAAAAGAAGGAAAATTCTGGGTCAAAATGATTGCACACTCTGCTGCTGCAACAATAGCCAGTGTGAAAGCCTTTAATGAAATTGATCATTTAAAATCACAATTGGAACTTGAGAATGCTTACCTGAAAGAAGAAATTAATGCAGCACAGGCCTTTGGTGATATTATTGGAGAAAGCCCACACTTGATGAACATTTTAGACCAGATTGAACTTGTTGCTTCAACTGATGCCAATATATTTATTTTTGGCGAATCAGGCACAGGTAAAGAGCTTATTGCAAGAGAAATCCATAAAAGAAGTCTTAGAAAAAAGATGCCCATGATAAAAGTTAATTGTGCAACAATTCCCGGAGAACTATATGAAAGTGAATTTTTCGGACATATAAAAGGCGCATTTACCGGAGCAATAAAAGATCGTGCAGGTCGGTTTCAGGCAGCAGACAAAGGTACTCTCTTTCTTGATGAAATAGGAGAGCTTCCCATTAGACTTCAGAGCAAATTGTTGCGGGTTTTGCAGGAAGGAACATATGAACGCCTGGGTGAAGATATTACAAGGCATGTTAATGTCAGAATAATTGCAGCAACCAACAGAAATATTAAAAAAGATATTAAAAAGGGAAGGTTTAGACAGGATCTATTTTACAGACTGAATGTATTTCCAATTCATATTGCCCCCTTAAGAGAAAGAAAAAAAGATATTAAACTCCTTGTATATCATTTTCTCAAAAAAATCTCTCAGGATATGCAGAGAAGCATTCCCGGAATATCAAACATAAATATGGAAAAACTTGTTTCCTATTCTTGGCCAGGGAACGTAAGAGAACTAAAAAATATAATTGAAAGGTCTGTTATAACTTCCAGAGGCGGGATGCTTGAATTCAACATATCTGATTATCCAGATGAGCCAGACCTTACATCACAGAAAAACAAAGACCCAAAATCAACAGTTAAAATATTGACTGACCAGGAAATGGCTGCACTGTCAGCAAAAAATATAATTAATGCAATAAAAATCTGTGAGGGGAAAATTTATGGTAAAAAAGGTGCTGCATCATTACTGAATATCCCTCCAACAACACTTTGCTCCAGAATCAAAAAAATTCAAAAAACAAAATCTATTTAATCTTTCCCCAACCCGTGTCGATAATAATAAGTGCCGACAATGTTTTAATACCGCTTCAAACAAATCGTATAAGGATTGAGGAGAACTATCATGTATAATCAACCCACAGACTTATCATCATATTCTGATCATAATTCCAACCACAATATTAATCAGAATACAAATGAGAATGAATTGGGCAGAAGTATGATGTACAAAAGAATGCTTTCTAAATCTGAAAATGTGAGCACTGATCTCACAATCAAAACTTCTGAAGGCGACATTGTTAAAATTTCGGCTCAATCTTTTTATGATTTTAAATCACTGTTATATAATAAAAAAGGACAAGTTTATTCCGATGCAGGAACAATTACAAATCAAGAAAGTTATAAGCAAATGACCCTTGCGTCAGGTGAAAGTTTTACTTTTAGTGTTGCAGGTCATCTGAACACAGAAGAGCTTAAAGATATCGAAAAAATAGTAAAGCAAATAGACAATATTATTCATGACATGAAAAAAGGTGATATGGGCAGTGCAATAGAAAAAGCATTAAATATGGGTGGATACAATACTGTTTCAGGATTTTCAGCAGATTTAAGCGTTAAACAATCCTATAGTATGATCTCCCAAATACAAAACAAAATTGCTGATATTGACAAAGCTTTATTAAAAAGAATAAAAAAACCTGTTGAGCAGTTATTTGCTCATTACTTCCAGGATATATTGGAAAAACAAGACAAAAAGTTTGCCCCGATTAATGCTTTTTTAGAACAGCTTCAATAACATTAATACGGTTGGTCTGAACATTTGATGTCATGGTTTTACCAAACTTTTTTCCATTCTCACCAAATATTATGTGAGGGCCTAAGGGTCTTGGGTTCTCTGCAAATTTTTCTGTAACTTCTTTGACTTTCACCCACCACTGTTCAGCCTGTTCAGCCTTGTCAGAATAATAAACAAGCTCAAATCCTGCATTTTGACAAATTTTAAGCAGCACATCCCAGGTATTGAGAAAAGAGATATCATAACTTGCTGCCCATGGGACCGGAAGGTCTATTGGGATATCTTCTTTTTTTACGACTTCATGTAATAATAATAATGCTCCGGGTTTTAAAACTCTGTTAAATTCGTTAAACAGAACATCTTTCTCTTTGATATTCATTAATGTGTGTTGAGACAGGACAGCATCATATATACCGTCTGGCAAGGGGAGTTCCAGGATACTGCCCTGATTAAACTCAACTAAATTATTTAAATTATAATTTTTTTCTACTAAATCCGTTAAAAACCCGGCTGTCTGGATAAATTCATCAACAATATCAATCCCTGTAACTTTTAATTGAAATTTGTTTGCCAGAAGTCTTGATGAGCCACCAATACCACAGCCTGCATCAAGAATTTTTGCACCCGGATTAAGACCTGCCTTTTTTACAATTTCAATGGTTGCAAGATGTCCACCTGTATGGAGCTGATCAATAATAGAAAGATCTTTTATCTCAAGATTTTGAATATCTTTCCCTGCTTGTTTGAGTGCTGAAACTATCCTGTCTTTTAGATCATTTGTTGCCTCTGGCTGACCATAAGGCGAATAATGCTCTTTTATTTTCTCTTCCATACAGGATCTCGTCTCTCAGCAAAGGCCTCAAGTCCTTCTTTTGCATCTTCCGTTGACAAAAGAGATGCAAACATTTCAAGCATATAATCTGAAGCTTTTTCATATGGAAGATCTAACATACCATGAATCCCTCTTTTGCCGGACTGTAAAGCAAGAGGACTTTTTAAAGCAAGTTTTTTTGCAAGAGCCATTGTCTCTTCTTCAAGTTTATCATCAGGTACAACTTTGCTCACAACACCAAGTCTCTCCATTTCAGCAGCTGAGTACATATCTCCTGTAAGCACCATTTCTAAAAGTTTCTTACGGTTAACATGCCTTGAAAGTGGTACAGCAGGCCCAATACAATTAAGACCAACATTAATTGCAGTTGTCCCGAACTTTGAACTCTCAGCAGCAATTGCCATGTCAGATGCAAAGACCAATCCCGCACCATTTGCAATAGCATACCCTTTAGCAGAAGCAATAACAGGTTTTTTCATTCTGAAAATTGTCTTTGTGTGCATATCCATCTGTGCTATCAATTCAAGATATTCTTTATGGGTTTTTCCGGGAAACTGATCCAGAGCAATGCCTGTGGAAAAATGTTTCCCGTTTGCTTTAATAACAATGACATTAACAGTGTCATCATCATCCATTTCAAGAAGATATTGGTTTAACAGTGCTGCAAATTCAGGTGTAAAAGTATTTTGCGCTTTTTCCCTGTTTAATATAATAATACCAATATTATCTATCTTATCTTTTAAAACCGGAGCCTGTTCTGTCATATTTTTACTCCTTATTTTGTAGCCCTAATCCCTTATTCTAGGATTGGAGCTCTTTAATATCACCAAAAAAATCAAGTGCTTCAGGATTTTTTAAAGCATCTTTATTCTTAACTTCTTTTCCTTCGATCATTTTCTTTACTGCAAGTTCAACTTTTTTCATGTTCAAAGTATATGGAATGTCAGGTGTGTCAATAATCTTCGCCGGTACGTGCCTTGGAGATGCAGTAATTCTAATATCTTTTTTAATTTTATTCTGTAACTCCTCTGTCAGCTTAAAACCCTGGGCCATTTTAACAAAAAGAATTACTCTTATATCATTATTAAAGCTCTGTCCCACAACAACACTATCTTCTATCTCTTCCATCTGATCAATTCTGCGGTAAATTTCTGCTGTACCGATTCTTACTCCACCCGGGTTCAGTGTAGCATCAGATCTTCCATGCATAATTACTCCACCCCGTTCAGTGACTTCAACAAAATCACCATGGGCCCAGACATTTGGATATTCTTCAAAATATGCCGCATTATATTTTACCTCTCCTTCATCTTTCCAAAAATAGATGGGCATGGAAGGAAAAGGTGCTTCACATATCAGCTCCCCCTGAGTGCCGACAATGGATTTCCCATCATCATCATAGGCAACAACTTTCATGGCAAGACCTCTGCATTGAAGCTCTCCTGAATATACAGGCCCCATTGGATTACCCAGAGCAAAGCAGCCATTTAAATCTGAACCACCGGATATGGATGCCAGCTGAATATCTTTTTTTACTTCATCATAAATAAATTCAAAATTCTCTATAGAGAGTGGTGAGCCTGTTGACAATAATGATTTTAAAGAAGAAAGATCAAATTCTTTGCCCGGCTTAACACCTGCGTTCTTAAGCGCTTCTATATAACCTGCGCTTGTTCCAAATACAGTTATTTTTTCTTCTTCTGCCATTTTCCATAAAGCATCAGGTCCCGGATGAAAAGAGTTGCCGTCAAAAAGGACTAAAGTAGCACCAACGCCAAGGGAGCATGTTAACCAATTCCACATCATCCAGCCGCAGGTTGTAAAATAAAAAATTGTATCTTCTTCTTTAAGATCAGTATGCAATACAAGTTCTTTTAACTGATGGAGTAAAATTCCGCCTGCGCTCTGTACCATACATTTAGGCAAGCCTGTTGTACCGGAGGAATACATAATATATAAAGGATGATCAAAAGGAAGCTGTTCAAATTCGATCTCGGTTGCAGTCTCATCTAAAAAATCCTTATAATGAATACTGTTTTTAAGGTTGCTGATTTCAGGTTTGTCACTGGTATATGGCACAACAACAACCTGTTCAATGGAAGGAATTTTATCTACTATACCACTTATTCTTTCAATGCTGTCAAGGGGTTTGCCTTTAAAAAAATATCCGTCTGCTGTAAATAAAACTTTTGGTTCAGTCTGACCAAATCTGTCGAGTACACCTTTTATTCCAAAATCAGGAGAGCAGGATGACCATGTTGCTCCAAGACTTGTGGCTGCAAGCATTGCAATAATAGATTCAGGCATATTTGGCATAAACCCAACAACTCTGTCCCCGGGTTTTAAACCAAGTTTTCTTAATGAAGATGCAACTTTAGCAACCTCGGTATAAAGCTGATTATATGTAAACTCTCTTCTTACACTGTCCTCGCCTCTGAATATCAATGCTTTGTTATCATTTCTATATCTTAAAAGGTTCTCAGCAAAATTTAGATAAGATCCTGTAAAAAATTTAGCTCCGGGCATTTTATCAGGGTTTTCAATAACGTTATCATATTGTTTGGAAGCTTTTATACCAAGAAAATCCCATGCCGTCTGCCAAAAATCTTCAAGGTTTTCAACAGACCATTCATAAAGGCCGCTATAATCTGAAAAACTTTTGTTAAACTTTTCATTAACCGCCTGCATAAAGGCATACATGTTGGTATCTTCAATTCTTTGTTTTGACGGTTCCCATAACAGTTTTGCCATTTTCTTCTCCTTTAATTATTCAAAACACTAATTGTTCAAAATTCTTATTCATATAACACAGCAAGAATAGTAGCTTTCCCCTCTTTAGCACATATCTGATGTTTAGTTGTTGAAAGGTAATATGCACTATCACCTGGTTCCAGATCATACTTATCATCGCCTATCACAAGTTTTGCAACACCTTTAAGAACA
>JAIOSM010000169.1 GCA_021107575.1 Desulfobacteraceae bacterium
AAAATTGGCTCGCCTGTAAAACGAAAACGCCGAGAGTTTTATAAGAAACAAAATATGGATTGCATGGCGGATCATTCAATCTTTTATGCGTTTCGGTGTGCGTGATGTATATTCTGTCATGCTGTCAAACTTCCATATATAGCTGATGACAATTATTCATATTGGCATGAATTATGCTTTGATTTAATTATAGTGCTGACTTGCATATGATAGTATATTTGTCGGTCCCATAATAAATAATTACAAACCCTACGCGGATTGTGTCTGCAACTTATTGAAATTATTAAGCGACTTCTTCGATTTTCAGACTTTCTACAAGTCATCGTATTTGACTGAAATATTAAAAAAATCGGGTAATGTAAAATATCTTGTGTCAATTTTCATACAACATGGTGCATGAATTTTCATACAACCCCTTACATCTCAATTCGAAAGCAAGAGCATGCAAATCAGTATGGACGGTAAAGGAAAAGCTTTTGATATACCTTGCACTATCATTGTCACAAATTGCGCTTTTTTGTCATTTCGACCAACAGGAGAAATCTTAAGATTCCTCATTCCTTGGCGGTTGGCGGGGTTCGGAAGGAGGTGAGAAATAAGCTTAACTTGGTCAATATCCAAGTCTTGGTATTGGAGCACATCTTCTTTAACTATAGTGGGGAGAGGAAGTTGCCCAAATGGCAGCATGAATAATTCGGTTAAAAGACAAAAAGAAGCGCACCTTAATTTAGGAGAAAATTGTCCTTGACTTGGGGTCCACTTCACCATATAAAAGGCACTATAGTGCCTGAACGAAAAGTCATGTTCAGGCAGAAATCTGAATATCTAAATTCGAAACAAATCCGAATGACAAAAATATCAATAACCAAAACATAAAACCGCAGGGATAGAGTGCTTTTGTTTTGAATTTTGAACATTTGAATTTTGATATTGTTTCGGCCCGCCCTGGCGCGACTTTTGTGAAACTCGCAGTTGTCAGTGAAATATGCCGGAATCGGATGTAGTAGAACTCAAGCATTGCAATTCAGGTCTGGGCCAGGGATTTCGTGCTTCGGATTTCGAATTTGTAATTGTCAATAACAGGGTTTTCGTTCAGGCACTATATAACCCCATAGTCTTTTATCTTTAAGAATTTGAAAAGTATATATTCGGACAATAAAAATATTCCAAACCGGAGGTAACTATCATGAATAAACGTATATCTAAAATGCAAAACAAAATTAATGACATAAGCAAATTTATTATATTTGCGTGCGCCTTTCTTGTTGCAGCTATTGCCTTCCCGAAAGGTTTACTTGCAAACGGTTTTATCCAAACCTTTGCAGTTAGACATGGTGGCAGCGCCATTACCGCTGAAGAAGTGCCCATATTGGCAAAGTACGATATGTTTGATTGTAATAGATTTCAACATGATGATGTTAATGGTGATACATGGTCTGCCATAAAAAGAATAAATCCTAACACAGAAATATTCCTGTATCAAACATCGCGCGTACGTGACGTTGATGATGAACTAAATATAAAGTTCTTGAATAACATTGGGAGGTGGAATTTCTCAAGAGGTCATTCTATGGGGAGCTTGAATAGCTACAATCCAGAACTCTTTTTATTGGATTCCAATTCACGCCGTATATTTACTCCTGCGTGGCCGAACTCCTATCTTATGGATGTTGGATCGAATAATTATTTAAATTATTGGCTGGAAGCTACAATACACGACCTGGCAAACCAGCCTTGGACCGCAGACGGAGTATTCATTGACGTTGTTGGTCCTCGTCGCCTAAGCATAAACAAAATGCCTGTGAAATATAAGTCTGATGCTGAATGGTTTTCTGCTATGCAAAAGTTTTTTAATGCTATTACCATAGGATTAAAGGAAAAGAATTTGAAACTATGGGGCAACACAGAGTATATGATAACTCAATTTGATGTTGAGGCATATATTAGTCTTGATAAATCTGCTAACCCACCTTATGCATTGATGAACGAGGGAGCATTTGCGGTTGGATGGGGCAGTGAAGATGTTCAATTTTATCCAGAGGCTGGATGGAAAAGACAGGTTGATTTACTGTCTAAAATCCACAATATTAAACTATTGTATTCAAGCCATACTGATTTGGAAAAGGGACAAAGCGGAACTGATAATTGGGGAAATCCTGTGAATTTTTGGGATGTTTTTTGGTATGCGATGGGATCTTATCACTTAGGGAAAAACACAATTGACAATAATTGTTATTGGGAATTCCATGAATCATCCAATAAAGTTAATTGGTACGATGAATTTGATTATATTGATTTAGGTTCTGCACTCGGAAAATACAAAATTACAAACTATAATGGTAATAATATTTATTGGAGAGAATTTGGAAAAGGATATGTTTATGTCAATCCGACAATATATAATGTATCGTCCATATCTCTGCCGAAAAAATGCAAACAACTAAGCCATAATAATATTAACAAAGATCCTGCTACGTTAGCAAGCATTAATACTATTAATCTTAAAGGACACCGTGCAGCTTTTTTGTTAAAAGAGACTTATGATGACGATAAGCCTTTTCCGGCACTGGCACCACCAACAAATTTTAGGGTGAATCATTAATCTTAAGTACAGCTTACATAAGTCCGCCTACCATTAAGATGGTCAGCAATGCTCATTATGGAATATTTAATGTAATTTCAAAAGGTTGTGAGTTTTA
>JAIOSM010000358.1 GCA_021107575.1 Desulfobacteraceae bacterium
AATATATTAATCAAAGACAAAGGGAAAAGTGAATAACCATATAATATTGCAGCAAAATCAGAAGGGTTTAAAATCTTAGGGATACTTGCAGAAACAAAAACAACGCCCAAAATTATTCTAAAAAAACCCTCAATTTTTCAGTTTTTTTCAACCAGGCCCCCTCCCTGCTCCCAGTCGTTAAAACCGCCAGCAAATACCATAACATCTTTATAGCCGAATTCAGAAAGTTTTTGCGCAAAAGAATGACTGTCAGTGCATTCTCTTGAAGAGCAATACACAATTATTTCTTGCTCCATTGCCACACTTTCATAAAAATTACCAACTAATTCATCAAATATAGATATGGGAATAGATATGGCCGAAGGGATATGCCCTTTACGAAATGTTTCTTCTAAACGGACATCAATAATCAAAGCTTTATTCTTTTCAACAACTTCCTTCATCTTGTCTAAACTATTAATTTCTCTTTCTCTTTCGACACTTGAGTTCTTCTTATTGGCAGAGACAACTCCTTTTGTTCTGTCCCAATTACCAATCAAAGCAATGCCTGATGGAGACAAAGAATTATAAAAAAAGGAAAGTGTTAAAGAAATGATGAAAAGTATTATAATGCCTTTAAAATGCTTCACAAAAAAATTACTCGTAATTTGCCTGTATTTTTTTAAAATTATGAATTTTCTTTTCAAGAACTATCATATTAAGCCATTCCTCAAAAAGTGATAAAACCTTGGTGTTTCTGTCTTCTTCTTTAGAATCATGATCAGAGGGCTTTTTCCAATGACGATTAGTTTTCTTATCTTGATTTTCCTGATTTGTCTGGAAATTAATCTTATTTTGAATATCTTTAACGACCTCTGTAAACTCATGTTTCTTATTCTGCTCATCGAGATATAAATAGCATGACAAAGCATCTTCTAAATATCCCTGTTTCTCATACAAAGCTGCAAGTTCTTTAGTGATGAGTTTTTCTTTCATAGCTTATCTTTCATGGTTTATCAATATCATTGAGTATCCCATTTTTTAAGTTACTTTTCCATTTTCCTGTTTTTCTGTTTCCTGTTGTTCTAAACACAAGCTCATCTGCTGCTGCCATGCCAAATTCATGTTTTGCAACATGCCCGATATATTCTTTATCATTCTTTAATCGGTTTATCTGTAAGGAAAGCTTTGAATTTTTTTCTTCAATTTTCTTATTCTTTAACAGAACTAATTGTTTTTTTTCGCAGAGGTCAAAATAATCAATAAGACCATTATGGCTGAATATAATAAGAAAAAGCAGTATAAAAAGTACAACAACCCCACCTTTAAATATTAAATTATTATAAAAAAACATTATATTACTATCCTTTAACTCTCAGAACTCTTTAGAATTTCATTTTTTATCATTTTGACCTCAGGGCTCTTAATCAATATATGAACCCCAAAATATACTAATATACCGATAACAACGGATATTGCAACAATTATAAAAATCGGCATTTTAATACTGAATACATTATTCATATATAATATCAATATCTTAATAGTAAAATACATTATACCAGAAACAAAAACAGCTCTGCAAGCAGAAAAGGCAAGCTCTTTAAATGAAAATGAAATTATTGAATTGAGCTTAATAAATAAAATAAGAAAATTGATTGCCCCAGATATAGATATTGCAAGTGCAATGCCCCTATTTCCCATGCTTTTCATCAAAATTACTGAGAGTATGAAATTAAAAATCAGTGCAGAAATTCCTGCTATTAAAGGCGTTCTCATATCTGAAAAAGCGTAAAAAAATGAAGCCATAATCCTGATACCGGAATACGCCCACAAACCTAAGGATAAATATAAAAGGCAGGCGGCTGTGCTATCAACTGCAACAAGATCAAAAGCTCCGTGATAAAAAAAGAGTTTAACTATGGGTTCTCTTAATGCAATTAACCCAGCTATGGCAGGAATTATTATAAAAAGCATAAATTTCATACCCTGTAAAAGAATAGAAACAGATTCATTTTTATTCTTTTCTACTGCATATTGGGAGAATACAGGCAAGGAAACTATTGCAAAAGAAGCTGAAACAAGTGCCATTGGCAACTGAACAAGTCTGTCTGCATAATACAAATAAGAAATGCTTCCTTTCCCGAGAAATGATGCGAAGAGAGTCGCGACTAATAAATTAATATGGAATGAAGATGCACCGACCACTGCCGGGAATAACTTTTTAATAAATTTAATAACACCTGGATGTATTAACACTATTTGAGTCATTGTGAATACTCGTTTCTTAACGAGAAAGGGAATTTGCAGCGCAAGCTGGGCAACCCCCGCTATAGTCACACCCAGAGCAAGTCCGACAACCGGTGGATTAAAAAATTTACACACATTTATTGCAAAAAAAATAATAACCAGATTAAAAATAATTGGTGCCAAAGCAGGGGTTGTAAAATTTTTCATTGAATTTAAAATTCCCATGCAAACTGCAAGCAGGCAAACAAATATAAAATACGGCATCATTATCCTGGAAAGCAAAACTGCAAGGTTGAATTCATAAGAATTTGAAATATAGCCCGGAACAAACAATTTAATAACAAGCGGTGCAAATATTATTCCTGAAACTGTTATAAGAGTTGTAACAAAGGAGATGAAAACAAAAGCGGAGCTTGCCATTTCAAACGCTTTTTTTTTACCTTCAAATGTAAAATATTTTGAAAAAACCGGGATAAATGAACTACTCAATATACCTTCTGAAAACATTTTTCTTAAAAAATCAGGTATTCGAAAACACAAAAAGAACACATCGCTGAATAAATTTGCCCCAAACATAGTTGCAATCAACACATCTCTCAAAACTCCAAGAATGCGACTTATTAATGCTGCGAAACTTATATAGAAAGTATTTTTTAGTATATTTCTCATAACTTTTTCTTGACAAAAATGAAAAAACCAAGTAAGTTTTCATATTTAAATTTAATGATAATTAAACTATTCATATTTTTTAATTTTTAAGGGAGTATTAAACAGTTGGCAAACCATAAATCTGCATTGAAAAGAGCAAGACAAAATGTAACTAGAAGAGAAAGAAATAAATCCATTAGAACTCAAGCAAAAACTCTTGAAAAAAAAGTATTTGCTGCAAAAGAAGCCGGTGACGAAAATATTGTTGATATTTTTAAAGAAGCACAATCTGCTATTCATAAAGCTGCAAAAAAACATATATTTCATAAAAAAACTGCAGGACGAAGAGTTTCTAAACTTGCAAAAGTCCTATCCTCATAATAAACTGGCGTCATAGTAAATTAGCCCACAACAAAATTTATCTATCTTTACCATCAAACAGGGTTTACTACAGTGTTTAAAAGTAAATCCTGTTTTAAATAATCATCTTAAAAATCATCCAACATTCTGCTAACGGCTTTTTGAGCAATTCTTTCAGCGATTTTCCGTAATGCAATGGTTCTGGATGCCATATCAGTAATATTCTCAGTTGTTACCTGGAATTCCTCCCTGCCCGAAAAATCTTTCACAAACCATAGGATATTTCCATCTTTATCAATCATTTTAAGATCAATGACAGCAGAAACTTTCCGTTCAATGACTGCATCACTTGTTGTTCTTGTCAGTGTGGAAATAGATACAGATTTTACGACCCCGCTAAAATATGCATCAGCATCGTCAAACTTAACCACGTGAGAATCACTTTTTCCAGTAATCTCAATGCTTTAAGCGTTTGCAAAAATAGTTTCTGCTCCACTTTCCGAGGTTTTATTCTCAAACATTTTAACTGCAACAAGCTTTGTTTTTCCGGGAAGCAAACCACCTCCTGAGAACTTATAACCACACGAAACAACGAAACTGAGAATAAAAAAAGCAACTATTATTAATATTTTTTTCATTTTACACCACAATATTTACAAGTGTCTGTTTTTTTCTTATTACAATAATCTTCCTGATATGTTTGCCTGAAGTATATTTCAAAACATTCTTATCTGATAATGCAGTATTTTTTATGGCTTCATCATCACTGTTTATGTCAGTTGTAAACTTTGATCTTAATTTGCCATTTACCTGAACAACTATAATAACCTCATCAGTTTGAAGTGCATCCGTATGATATTCAGGCCATGGATGATTAATTATACTAGACTTTCTACCGCACCTTTCCCACAATTCTTCAGAAAAATGTGGAACTATTGGAGAAAGAAGTATAAGTATATTTTCAACACAAAAAGTTATTACCTGTTTCATTTCATCATCTAAAAAGTCGAGCTCTCTTTCCACTGCTTCCATAGCATACAAAGCGTTTACAAGCTCCATGACAGAACTGATTGCTGTATTGAAATGAAAATTGTCCTCAATATCATCTGTAACTTTTTTTATTGTCTGATTAGCCTTAATATATAGAGCTTTAGCATTTTTGGATAATTTTGAAGCACTCTCGCTATATGGTTTAACATCTGATAGAAAATCCTGATATTTACCAACAAGCCTCCAGACTCGGTTGATAAATCTGTTACAGCCTTCAACCCCATCATCGTTCCACTCAAGATCTCTTTCAGGAGGTGCTGCAAAAAGGCAGAAAAGCCTTGTAACGTCAGCTCCATATTTTTCAAGCAGATCATTAGGGTTAATTACATTTTTTTTTGATTTGGACATTTTAATAACTCGCCCAACTTCAACAGGAGCATTACATTTTGTACAAAGCACTTGCCCATCTGATTTAATTTCAGATTCTTCAGGAAAGACAAATCCATGTTCAGGGCATGTTAATGTCTCTTTACACACCATTCCCTGGGTTAAAAGTTTTGTAAATGGTTCTTTAAACTTAACCATACCAAAGGTATTTAACACACGCATAAAATACCTTGAATAAAGAAGGTGCATAACTGCATGTTCAATCCCGCCAATATACTGATCAACCGGCATCCAATAATCAACTGTCTCGGGATCAAACATACCATTCTCATACCTTGGGCTGCAATATCTTAAAAAATACCATGAAGACTCGACAAATGTATCCATAGTATCAGTATCTCTTTTAGCATCTTCTCTTTTACATTTTGGACAATCAACATTCACAAAAGAATCAAGAGTTGCAAGTGGAGATCCTCCCTTGGCGAGAAGGTCAACACCTTCAGGGAGAGTCACAGGCAGATCTTTTTCAGGAACAGGAACTATCCCACAATCAGGGCAATGAATAACAGGAATTGGTGTCCCCCAGTATCTTTGTCTTGATATACCCCAGTCACGGAGTCTGAAATTAATGGTTTTTTTGCCCCTGTCCTGGTTTTCAAGCCAGGCTGTTATATCATCAATGGCCTGAGTATTTTCAAGACCGTTAAACTCACCGGAATTTACAAGAACGCCCCTTCCAGAATATGCACAAGTCATATTATCAATATCAAGGCTTTCATCTTCCGGCATAATAACAACTCTTATGTTAAGATCATATTTTTTAGCAAATTCAAAATCTCTCTGATCGTGGGCAGGAACAGACATCACTGCACCTGTTCCATACTCCATCAATGCAAAATTTGCTGTATAAATTGGAATTTTTTCATTATTTGCAGGATTAATGCAATATGCACCAATAAATACACCCTCTTTTTCACAATTTTCAATACCTTCAGCAGATCGTTCCTGTGTTGACACCTTGTTTACAAACTCATCTACCTGTTTTTCCTGAGAAGTCCCTCGGGATAATTTTTCAACAAGAGGGTGTTCCGGTGCAAGGCACATGAAAGTGGACCCAAATAAAGTATCAGGTCTGGTTGTGAAAACCGTAATGTTCTTATCACTATCCTGATCATTATTTGAGTCGCTGCCGTCTATTTTAAATTTAACTTCAGAACCACTGCTTTTACCAATCCAGTTTTTCTGCATTCGCATGACTTTATCAGGCCAGCCCGGTAGTTTATTGCAATGCGCAAGGAGATCTTCAGCATAATCTGTTATTTTAAAAAACCACTGCCACAATTTTTTCTGTTGAACATTTTCTGAGCACCTCCAGCATTTGTCAGATTCAACCTGTTCATTAGCAAGAACAGTCTGACATTTTTCACACCAGTTAACATAGGATTCTTTTCTATATGCCATATCTTTTTCAAGCATTTTCAAAAAAAGCCATTGTTCCCACTTATAGTATTCAGGTCTGCAAGTTGCTATTTCTCTGTCCCAATCATAGGAAAAACCCATCTTTTTAAGCTGGTACCGCATGGCGCTGATATTTTCATAAGTCCAGGCAGCAGGATGAGTGTTATTATCAATTGCAGCATTCTCAGCAGGCATTCCAAATGCATCCCAACCCATGGGGTGAATAACATTAAAGCCTTGCATTTTTTTATATCTTACAACGACATCGCCTATTGTATAATTTCGTACATGCCCCATATGAATTTTCCCTGAAGGGTATGGGAACATCTCTAAAAGGTAATATTTTTCCTTTGACTTATCTTCTTTGACTTTAAATGTATGATTCTTATTCCAGTATTTTTGCCATTTTGGCTCAACATCCACAGGATTGTAATGCTCCTCCATAATACGCCTGATACCTCCAAGAAATTATCCATATTTAAACTTACATATTAAATCGTGTTAGATTGCCACAAGAACTCTTAAAAGGCAAGATTTATCCATGTGAATTTACAATATTTTATGTAAAACAGCGCTTAACTCCTGCATCTTAAACGGCTTACTAACCACACCTGCAAAACCATATGCTTTGTAATCAGACATGACAGGGTCATTAGAATAGCCACTTGAAACAATAGCCTTGGCTTCCAAATCAATCTTAAGAATCTCTTGCACCGCTTCCTTTCCTCCCATACCTCCAGGGATAGTCAGATCGATAATAACAGCTCTGAATTTTATTTTTGATGCCATAGAATCTAAATATTTCTTGCATGCTTCAACGCCATCTTCTGCAAAATCAGGCTCATAACCCAAGTGAGTCAGCATAGCCCCCAGCAGTTCTCTTATAGGTCCTTCATCATCCATAATTAAAACTTTTCCATGCCCTTTGAAGAGCTGTTCAGCCGTGGAAAGCGCTGCTTGACCCGAAATTTCTTCAATTTCCCCGGGAAAAGCAGGAAGATAAATATGAAAAGTTGTTCCTTTTATTTTTTGGGATTTAACAGCTATAAACCCTTCATGCTTTTTAATGATAGAATGAGATGTAGCAAGCCCAAGTCCACTTCCTTTTGTTTTTGTTGTAAAATATGGATCAAAAATAGTTTGCAAATCCTTCTTATCAATACCTATCCCATGATCATGGATACTTATTTGTATGTAATGCCCAGTTTTAAGAGGTGCAATAAAGGTACTGCCCGGTTCAATATTTTTATTTCTGACTTTTATCTTAACAATACCACCATCAGGCATTGCATGGCTTGCATTAATAACAATATTGCTTATGACCTGGTTCATCTGCCCTTCATCCACCTTTACCGGAAACAAATCAGGAGCAATTGAAAATTCATACCCAACATTTGATCCTCTCAACGTAAAAATAACTGTCTCTTTAATAAGTTCAGTAATGTTAATTAATTTTGTTACAGGGGCTCCGCCTTTGGAAAAAGTGAGCAGTTGTTTTGTAAGATCCCTGGCTCTGAAACAGGATTTTTCAGTTTCTAATAATAATTTAGCTACTTTGTCTTCTGTACCAGAATGCATCTGAACAAGGGATATATTTCCAATTATAACGCTCAAAATATTATTAAAATCATGGGCTATGCCACCTGCGAGCAGACCTATTGATTCAAGTTTTTCAATCCGAATCAACTCATTTTTCATTTTCTCTTTTTCATCTATCTCCTTTTGAAGACTGATATTGGACTCAACAAGAGCTGTTGTCCGTTCCTGAACAGTCTGTTCAAGATCAGCATTCAACGTCTCCAAGGCTTTGTTGGCCTTTTCGAGTTCAATGTTCAATCTCTTAAATTCACTGTTGGCCTTTTTAAGCTTTAATGCGTATTCTGATTCAATTTTGACAGCATCTTTAAGGGCAGTATCCTTTTGAAGCAATGTTTCAGACATTTTATTAAAAACAGTACCAATTTCGCCTATTTCATCTCTGGCGGAAAAGGCAACTTTGACACCAAGCACT
>JAIOSM010000048.1 GCA_021107575.1 Desulfobacteraceae bacterium
TGGCCTGACGGAACTTCAAATCCCCGAAGATCTGGCGTTTGTCCAGATCAGCTGATGTAACATTGAAGGCAAAAACTTCCAAACCAATGGCCGGCTTCAGCTCAACTGTGAAATTACCTTTTTTCTGATTGTCCAGAAGCATGGGAGCATAATCCAGATTCAAGGCTTGTGCCTTGTAGGTAACTTCTGCATTGACAAGTTTCAAAAGACGAACTTCGCTATTTCCCACAAAAAGCTCGTCAGTCTCGCCGATATAGGGCAGTTGATTTCCGGCTGTATCCACCATGTGGAAATACGGGTTGGCGACCATATGTCGACCTTCCGTGCTTTCAGAAATGATGATGTGACTTTCTAATGTCGGTGCCGTGGCTGCAGGCATTCCATCAACTTTATCAGGACTTGACAACATCGGGGTTGGTGTGTCCATCCAGTCAGAGTTTCCATAATAGGCTTTAATCACTGCATAACCATTTTCAAAACCAATTGATTTTGCCAACTTATCGGCATTTGGATTGATATCCGGATGAAACTTGCCAAGGAAGTGCTTGGGTTGAAAGGCTTGTGCAAAACTGACTGCGAAATGCGACAATAAACCTGGTTTTGGCGTGGGCAAATTGAAGCGCACAGTTTGTGCGTCTATTACGTCAACGGTCATTTTTTTACCGTTCACAAGAACATAGCTTTTCGTCTTTGGGATTACATTCGTGTCAAGGGCCAGATTGTCATACCAAAATTTGACATCTTCTGCAGTGAACGGCGCACCGTCGGACCACTTGTGACCCTTGCGAAGGAAGAAAGTCAACTGAGTAAAATCATCCTTCCATTTCCATGCTTTGGCAATATTCGGAACGATCGTCTGAAGGTCTTCAGCGTAACGCACCAGGTTTACATGGCGAATCGACATGACATCGGTTGTGCCGGACTCGGTTGCATTTGAAATCATATCCAATGTGCCCCCGTATTTACCGATCCTGTCATAAGGAACGATCACCAGTGGCTCTGCGGGAAGACGATTAGACAAAGCCGGCAGTGCCGGATTGCCCCTGATTTTTCCATTAAAGGTTTTGATTGCCGGATTCTCCTGGAACGTCATTGTGCCTTTTGTGACAGACTCAAATTCGGACAATTCATATTGCTGGGGAAAGGCCCCGCTGGCAATTCCCATGTCATTACTTCCGGTAATAGCAGGGCAGCTTGCGCCTTGCGCGGTCATGGCAAATGCTAACAAAATGAGATTAAATAATAATATTTTCTTCATATGTCCTCCTCCTATAGGTTAATATATTTATATATAGATATGAAAATTTATTCTTTGTCAAGGACAAATTGACAAACATTTGGTCCAGAGGCTATATTCATTAACCAGCCAGATCACAGGCTTCTTTGACCATTATGTGCGTCAAAAAAATATTTTGACCTTATAGGTTATTAATGATACAATTCGAATTATATTTTATGGCTAATGCAAACAAAAATGGAATGTTGCAATGAAACATGCCTCCTATAAAGTAAAATTTACAATATTAGGTACAGTCGTGGTCTCTTGCTTTGATCGTTTTGCTTCACAAGGCACCGGTTATGAGCATGTTTGAACTCGGTATTTTATCCCCTTTTTTGTTGGTAGTCCGGCAGATTTTTTAATTTATGCTTAGCCTGTTGCTTTGCATTGATCATTAATTTTTCACAGCCATTTACAGGATATCCCAGGATAAAAAAACGGGGTGTAATTATCTATTGAAATTTGGGGAAAATTAGCTTTGTCCCCCCTAAAACGGAGTATTTAAAATGAAAAATAAAATAAGTGCCGTAACTTTTGACCTTTGGGATACTGTTATTATTGATGACTCAGATGAACCTAAGAGAATTGCAAAAGGATTATCTTCAAAATATCTGACAAGAAGAGAGCTTGTCTGCCGGTTTTTGGAAAAACATAAACCCATTGCCAGGGAGATAGTTGATGTCGCCTATGCTGCCGCTGACGCGGCTTTTCGCAAGGTGTGGTATGACCAAAGTGTTACCTGGACTGCAAAAGAGCGCATAGAAATAGTCTTAAAGGGGCTTGATAGAACTCTTCCCGCCGAAGATCTTGATGAACTTGCAAGGTGCCATGAGGAGATGGAATTTGAGATTCAACCGGATATAGCTCCCGGCATTGTAGAAGCAATCAAGGAGCTCCATGGAAAATACAAATTGGGTGTAATCTCGGATACGATTTTCAGTTCTGGCAGAATTCTACGGAATCTGTTACAAGCCAATGATATTGAAAAATATTTTGATGTCTTTATTTTTTCTGATGAAGTCGGATTCTCCAAACCCGATTCCAGGGCTTTTATTTCAGCTGCAGAGGGCCTTGGAGTGGACGTGACACAAATTGTCCACATAGGCGACAGGGATTCAAAGGATATTAAAGGTCCTCAGCGCTTGGGAGCAAAAGGAATTTATACCACGGTAGTGAACGATCGGGGCAGTGATAAAACCTCTGCTGATGCCATTTGTACGGATTATGCAAACTTGTTTAAAATTATAAATAATTTAAATAAAAATTAGTGGGGGGGGGGGAATGGAAACAATGTTGCATTTTCTCATCATTGATGGGTATTCCAAGGCAAGCCGGGATGACCTGGAAGCCGCTGGAATGCAGTTTGCCTGGAAACTTTATGGTGATATGCTGCAAAGAAATCTACCGGAAGCTGAGTATGATGTTTTGCTGCCAAGTGATTCCGGTGTAAAAATGCCAGAGCAGAAGGAACTTGAAAAATATTCCGGAATCCTTTGGACCGGTTGTAACCTCACCATCTATGATGAAGAAAATTCAAGTGTCAGCAAACAGATTAAACTGGCAAAACTTTGTTATGAGATAGGTATTCCAAGTTTTGGAAGCTGCTGGGGACTTCAGATATCCGTGGTTGCTGCAGGAGGCAAGGTGGCACTCAATCCCAAGGGTAAAGAGATGGGCCTTGCAAGAAAAATAAGACTTACCGGGGAGGGGAAAAACCACCCATTGTTCCAAGGGAAACCTCCTGTTTATGAGGCATACATAAGCCATGATGACATGGTAACGGAAATTCCCGAAGGAGGAGTAATCCTGGCAGGCAATGATTTTACACCTATCCAGGCCCTTGCCGTCACCCATAAAAAGGGAACATTCTGGTCTGTTCAATACCACCCTGAATATAATCTTCATGAAATGGCCTGCCTGATCATTGCAAGAGAGGAAAAACTGATAAGGGGGGGGTTTTTTAAGAATCCCCATGAATTGAAAGCATTGGTGGATAAAATGAAAATCCTTTACAATGAGCCTGACAGAAAGGATTTGCGCTGGCAGATTGTCATTGATGATGATGTGCTTTCCAATAAAATAAAAGAGTGTGAGGTCAACAACTGGATTAATGAGCTGGTTTTACCCTTTAACGCAAAAAAAATGGAAAAAAACTGATCTTTCTTGCTTTTTGTAGACACAAAGTCATGCTATATTTTCGTATATGCTCTGATTATACTTACCTTCAAAATCCAGTGAGCTTACAAGCCCTAAATAAGGATGTCTCCTTTTGCAGTTAGTTTCTGCCCTTCAGGGTATAAAATATTTCAATATATTCAAAAAGACTACTTTTGACTTCCTGCACAGTCTCATATGTTTGACCATATACTTCTTCTTTTTTCTTTTTCCCATTTTCAACTCCTTTATGTTTTTTAATTATTATACATACGAATGAAAATATGTCTACTGGGGTCAAGAAAGATCAGTGCTTCTTAATATTTACTTGCGTTGACCCTGGGTGCTACTCAATATATACTTGCCTTAGGGTTGCAGGCCTGATAACCTGAAAGTTACACATAGCATCAAAATCATATTTTGAGAAAAAGGACAATAAAATAATAAAAAATAAAAAAAGGTTATAAAGATTATAAGGAGATTGGCCCATGTCAGGTATGAATTTTGACGATCTTAAAAAAATGATTAAAAAAAAGGAAATAGATACTGTTCTTGCTGTCTTTCCGGATTACTTTGGAAGACTTCTGGGGAAAAGACTTACAGGCCGGTTTTTTCTCGATAATAAAGAATTTTTCTGCTGTGATTATCTTTTAACTGCAGGTATGGAAATGGAACCCCAGTCAGGATTTAAGATGGCATCATGGGAAAAGGGGTATGGAGATTATACATTTGTACCTGACATGAAAACTCTTCGTTTAATACCCTGGCTCTCAAAAACTGTTATGGTCGTATGTGATCTTGAACATGAAAGCGGCGAGCCTGTTGTCCAGTCTCCAA
>JAIOSM010000526.1 GCA_021107575.1 Desulfobacteraceae bacterium
AACTACATCTGTCATAATCTCAAAACAGTATTGAATATCAAGGAGGTGTAATCTTCAAAAGACAAAAACAGCTTTCTAAGGGGGAGAGGCTAACAGAGGATAAGACAACTGATCCGCTGTTTATGAAAGTTGGTGAAGAATATTATTATTATCAAAATGATCATCTTGGAACTCCGCAGAAGATGACAGCAGGGAATGGAGAGGTTGTTTGGTCGGCTAAGTATAACTCTTTTGGTGAGGCAAATATAGAAGTTGAGACGATTGAGAATAACCTGCAGTTCGCCGGGCAGTATGAAGATGCTGAAACTGGGTTGCATTATAATTGGTATCGTTATTATGATACTAATATTGGTAGATACATAAAGAATGATCCATTACAATTTGACGGAGGGGATGTTAATTTGTACTCTTATGTTTGGAACAACCCATTAAGTTTAATTGATCCTGAAGGTTTAAAAGCACGCGATTTTATAGACTCCATAAGGGAACTGGATCAACAAAATCGAGGCAGACAAGAATTAAGAAAAAGATTGAAAAGAATGAAGGCTTGCGAATTAAGAGCACTCAGAACAGCAAAAATTTGGGTTTGTAAATCAGACTTAGGGGGTGATGGTACAGGAATTCGTTTTGGTAATATTTCGCATACTTATATAGTTTGTCAAGATCCTAAAAAGCATCCGCGTACTGATGAGAAATTTGGGAAACACCCTACAGCATGGTATTTCATTCTATGGGGACCTGGAGTTGTAAAACGAGAAGTGAATAGAGACATAACTAAGGCAGATTGTAAAAGGAAAAGGGTAACTCCTGAGGATAAAAAGCGCATGTGTCGTCCAGGAGATACTGATCAAAATTATAATTTACCTGCAAACAACTGTCATACTTGGGGGAATTGCAAATCACAATGAGTTCCAACAAAATCATAATTATTATATGTATATTGACCTTTATTGTTTTAATTCTTTCAATAATAAAGACAAATAGTTTTTTTGGCATTAAAAATCCAAACAATAGAGTATTTATTAAAGGGAATTTGATATTTCGGGCTAACTTAAACATTAAAGGTGATAGAAACTATCGTGTATTAGATATTGGCACACTTAAAAACCCCTTTTATAAAAACCCTCCACGATTTAAATTTAAAGTTAATAAAGAACTCATTTTGAAATCAGATAAAATAAAAGTTGAGGAGTTAAAAAAAATATGTAATGACATTACCGATCCAAATGAATTTGATAAAAGATGGCCTGATGGCGCTGAGCGCATTCATTGCGGGCCCTATGCATTTATTGTCTCAAATGATGTGGTGTGGAATTTTTATACTGAATTCCTTGCGAATCCTGTAGATAAATCAGAAGTTCTATCAATTGGCAATATAAATACTGAAAAAATGTATTTTTTTCCTCTTTCACAAGAACAAATAATACAAGTTTTTGGAGAACCAGAAAGAATTGAGGAATATTTTAGTTGGTAAAAAGTTTGAGGGTATCCATGGTAAATTTTAAAATTCAGGAGACATTTTTCCCAACTCAACCTGGACAACTGATCCGTTGTTTATGAAGGTTGGAGATGCGTACTTCTATTACCAAAATGATCACCTCGGGACTCCGAAGAAGTTGACAGCTGGGAATGGAGAGGTTGTTTGGTCAGCGAAATATAACTCCTTTGGAAAAGCCACAATAGAAATAGAGATATTTGAGAATAACCTGCGATTTGCTGGTCAGTATGAGGATAAGGAAACAGGATTGCATTATAATCGATTTAGATATTATGATTCAAATACCGGGCGGTATTTAAGAGCTGATCCGATTGGTTTTACTGGTGGAATTAATCTGTTTGCATATGTGCTAAATGGTCCGGTGAATAGTTTTGATCCGTTTGGGTTATTTAAATGTTTTAGAGGTGGACCGCCAAGAGTGGTCGTGACAACGCATACAGTAACGGAAGTGAGAGAATTATTTGGTTTTAAAATGCTTCATCCAGAGGGTTATCGTGCATCAGTTGGCGGGAATTTCCCTGGGTTTGGTGTGCCTCCAGTTGGACCAGAGATTGCTGTGGATTGGTGGCTCTGGGAACATTCATTTAAAGAGTTTAAGGAATTTGAGATTACAAAAACAGTAGAGATAGTTACTTTTTGGTGTATAGAAGAGAGACCTTGTGGAGATTTTGATACTTTTCGTTGGAATTATGATCAAGAAGAGGTATATGAAACTAAGAAATTAATAGATCAAAATGAAAAATGGATACATAAGAAACTATACAAAGCCGGGAGCAATAGCTTGCCATTGCCGTAAGGATTAGAAATTATGAAAAAAAAATATTTTATTATTGTGCTGGTATTATTTTCATGTTCAGTTTTTGCTGGTAACAATAAATTACTGGAAACGTTACGCAGTGAAGATGATTTGGATTTACTTTATAACGAGATTAATCATGTTGAATGGTCAACAGAAAACCTGGATGTTGTACAAGCAGTTTGGAACAAGGATATTGATAAGTATCCTGATTTGCCGTGGCAAAAATTGGACAATGATATTGTTAGACTTGCTCTATTCAATGTTCTTATGCAAGCACATAGAAACTGCAAAATTGAATCAAATATGAATGAATTGCATGATTTTGTTCGGTCTAAAACAACGTCAAAAAATCTAAAAGTAAAGGGGAGAGCTACATATCTGCTAGGTTTGGCTGGTCGCGATGAGGACATTCCATTTTTGTCATCAATCGTAGAATCAGAAGAAAATGGATGGGCAGAAGAAGCTGCACTATCACTAACATTTATCCACACAAATGCTGCTGTTGATGCGTTACGTAGTTTGCAGATGAAAGTGCGACGACAATCACTTAAAGATGTTTTGCGAGATATGGTGAAAAAGTATGATCAATATCCTTTGACACAACAATCAAAAGGATGCGAATAAGGAATTCCGGGGGCATCATACTAAATTAATAAAAAGCCATGATCAGACAGGGTAAACAACACCTTTTATTTTACAGCATAAGCCTTCTCATGGGGACCAATAGTCAAAAAAACGATTGTTTTATCAAGCAGGTCTTCACAAAAACAAAATTGACAATTTTTGATATTAATACATTCTTCACAGATAACAAAAACAATACGGAAGTTTCTGTCAATCCTGACACTGCGGCAGCCAATCAAATTGAGTTTTCCACTGGGATCACCAAGGGACTCTGTGTTGTGATATGGATTTGTAAGAATCCGGTTTATTTTCTTTTTGGCAAGCTTTTTTATTGATGAATATCGGCGTAGATTCTTGACAAACAGGTCTTCGTATACTGCTTGATAATCACTCACCCCAGACCTCTTCATGAGAATGCAGCTTAGTATTCCCCTGGGTCTTCCGTTGCATGATATCTTCCATATCTTTGTAAATCGGCGTATCCGAGTCAAGATAGAAGATGCCAGGCTCTGCTTTTGCTATCCTTGTTAGTTCTTCTCGTATAACCCTTCGGATCAATGGTTCCAGCATTTTGCCAATTTCTTCTGCCTGCCCGGGGTCGTGTTGTATTTGGTTCATTTTATTTCTTCCTTTTAAGCTACATGCTCGGCAGTATTTTCTTTTGAAACAAGATTAAGTATTTTTTTCTTGGTCAGCATGGAGTCAATCACCCGGATTAATGCTGTCCGGTCTTCTTCATCAAAAGAATCTATTAACTTAACCTTTTCTATCATGCCTTTGTTTTCAATCCTTACTTTTTTGAAGTCTTCCTCTGTATCACTGACAAGATAATCAATTGGCACCTCAAATACGCCAGCAAGTTTTTGTATAACATCCAGTGATGGGTTGTATTTACCAGTTTCTATCCGATTAATGTGAGACAGATGAGAGCCTATTTGCCCGGCAGGCTGAGTTTGAGACCATCCTCTTTTTTTTCTCAATCGTTTAAGGTTTTTTAAAAGGCTCATCTTTATATCTCCTTCTGATTTATATTTTATAATCAAAATAGCACAATTGGATAAAATTGACAAATTTTTAACCTTAATGTGATAATTTAACTTGACATTAAGTGATGAATCTCCTGATGGCTGGCTAAAAGTAATTGTAAAAGCCCATTTTTCTGAAGCAAGCCCGATACTATACTTTTTCCCGGATCATGTAGAAACAGGAACAAGCCAGGGCAAAAGTGTAACAGAGATTGTTACAT
>JAIOSM010000133.1 GCA_021107575.1 Desulfobacteraceae bacterium
CGGCAAAGAAAAAGGAATTGATAAACTTGCCAAAGCTGTAAACTCAGGAGACCAACAACTGATTGAAAATATTCTAACTAAGGCTGAGTATAATGAACATAGAGACCTTCCTGATATTACTTTTATAAACATAAATGACTCATCAGAGCTTACATTAAAGCTTAAAGAATTGATTATTAAGGGTTATACTCCATATCTTAAAGAAGATAATCTCCAAAAAGCATATAACAACCTTGGCAAATTCAGAATCCTTTGCAGCCATAGAAAACATTTTTTTGGAACAAACAATTTAAACATTATTACAGAAAAACTTTTACAGGAGTCCCAGATTCATGGTATAAAGCAATCTTTTTTAAAGTCAGTTTTAATGATTACACAAAATGATTATAATAAGCTCCTGTTTAATGGGGATACGGGTATGGTCATAAAAACCGAAGGAGAGAAAAAGGCAGTTTTTATGGATGAAGATTCGATTTTACAATCCTATCACCTTTCTGAACTCAAAACATTTGAACAGGCATTTGCAGTCACAGTACATAAAAGCCAGGGATCTGAGTTTGATCATGTTCTTTTTATCCTTCCCCCTGCACCTGTGGCTGATTCATCTTTTCTCACCAGAGAACTTATTTATACTGCAATCACAAGGGCAAGAAAAAAAGTTACTATTGCAGGCAATATTGATGTTATAAAAGAGGCTGCCAAAACACATTCAAAAAAAGAATCGGGTATAACTAAATTGCTTGATAAAACAGCACCTGAACTAATTATTCAGGAACAATGAAAAAAAATATAAAAAAAAAATTAGCAACAAGCACTATAATAAGCTATTTCCTATATGCTTTAATTAATATTTATCTTTTTACTATCCGTATAAGATATGAGAGCGAGGATGAATTTCTAAATCATCTTAGTAATGGAGGCTCTGCAGTTATTGCCGTCTCCCATCAGCATTTCTTTGTTTGCATAAAAGCTTTAAAAAAATATTTAAAATATAATATTGCCGGTATTGTCAGCAAAAGCCGCGATGGGGATGTTTTTACGACTATTGGAGAATTAAACGGGTACATAGGCATAAGAGGTTCCTCTTCAAGAGGTGGAAAGGAAGCAATGGAATTGATGATAAAATTTCTTACAAATAGCAACACTATAGGTGCTGTAGCACCGGATGGCCCAAAGGGGCCACTTGGGATTGTAAAACCCGGTTCCATACGAATTGCTCAAAAATCAGGCGCTGTTATTTTCCCCTGTTCTGCCATTGCAAATTCAGCATGGCATGTTAGTTCGTGGGATAATAGCATGATCCCAAAACCATTTTCCAAGGTAACAATCAAATTTAGTGAAAAAATATTAGCAGATTCAATAGAAAATAGTGATGCTTTTGAGAATAAAAGGATTGAACTTCAAAACAGCTTAGCAAAATACATAATTAAATAAGGTTGATTTTAAAATGACTAAAACCAAACAAAACAAAAAAACCGATTCCAAAGCAAATGCTCCCTTTTATAAACTAACATGGGATTTTTTTGCTTCTGCAAAACTTGCAATTATTGTTTTAATTTTAATTGCCGCAACCTCGATAGTTGGAACCCTTATTCCCCAAAACGCAGCTGATTCGTTTTATTTTCACAAATATGGCGAGTCTTTATATAAACTTTTCTCAGTTTTGGATTTTTATGACATGTATCATGCCTGGTGGTTTTTACTCCTATTATGTTTACTTGTTATTAATCTTATTGTTTGTTCAATTGACAGGCTTGATAAAACATGGAAAATCATTTTTCCCAAAAAAATATCATTTAATATTGAAAGATTTAAAAAACTTAAAATCCAAAAAACTTTTACAAGCAAGAATAGCTTTGAAAAAATTGTACCTGAATATAGACAATATTTATCAAAACAATTCAAAACAATCCTCGAAAAAAACAGTGATAACAGCATAGCAATTTATGGTGAAAAAGGCAGATGGACAAGATTTGGTGTCTATGTTGTTCACTTAAGTATTCTTCTGCTTCTTGTTGGAGCACTAATTGGTGCCATATTTGGATTTAAAGGGCACATGAATCTTAATGAAGGGGAATCTGCAGATTCTGTTATGATATCAAAACAGAAAACAGAGCAAAAATTGGACTTTACCATAAAGTGCAATACTTTTGATATTAAATTTTATGATACAGGAGCACCAGAAGAGTACAAATCAAATATTTCCATTATTGAGAATGAAAAAGAAGTCTTGAAAAGAGACATAATTGTTAACGACCCCTTAAGATATAAAGGAATTAATTTCTTCCAATCAAATTATGGTGTTTCATCTGCTGACAGTCTTACCTTAGAGATTGAAAGCAAAAGTAGTAAAATGGTTTATCATCACACTCTAAAAGCAGGTCAAAGCTTTGACCTGCCTGAAAACGGCGGAAAATTTACTTTAATACGGTATCTTCCTCAATTTGATTTTAAAGGACATAATCTTGGAGAGTCCTTTATTGGAAAAGTTAAAAAACCTGATGGCAAAGAGTTTATGATTGTACTGCCAATAAGATTCCCAACCTTTGACAGAATGAGACATGGTGAATTTGTTTTTTTAGCTGAACATTATGAGAAAAAATATTATACAGGACTTCAGGTAACATATGACCCTGGAGTTCTTTATGTATATGCTGGTTTTATATTAATGATAGCAGGGTGTTTTATCACTTTTTTCATGTCACACCAGAGCATTATGGTTGAAATAACTAAAGAAAAAAATGATGAATTAAGTGTTTGTATCTGCGGAAAAGCAAACAGAAATAACCAGAGTATGAAACTAAAAATTGAAAAAATGGCCGGGCAACTGGCTAAATTATAATAGAAGGGAAATAACTACCATGGAGAGTTCCTTAATTTTATCCATTACAACTTTTGTGTACGCATTTGCATCTGTTCTGTATATTGGATCATGGACATTTAAAAAAGAATTCCTGGCAAAAGCTGGCATGTTAGTCCTTGCCTCAGGATTTGCACTGAACACAGCCGGCATTATCATGCGCTGGATAGAATCCTACCAGATAGGATATGGCCATGCTCCTTTCTCAAATATGTATGAATCACTTGTATTTTTCTCATGGACTATCTGCATTCTATATATCTTTGTTGAAATAAAATATCATGAAAGAATAATCGGGGTCTTTGCAACACCATTAATTTTTCTTGCCATTGCATATGCATCATTATCCCCAGGGATAGAAAACACTATAAGTCCTCTTATCCCTGCTTTAAAAAGCAATTGGCTCATAGCCCATGTCATAACCTGCTTTCTGGGATATGCAGGATTTGCAGTGGCTTTTGGCTTCAGTATCATGTACCTTGTTAAACCCCAAAAAACTAAAACAGATACTTTGCTGTCAAGATTGCCTGCATCTAATATCATGGAAGAACTAACATACCAAATGATTGTATTTGGTTTTCTTTTCCTTACCATCGGC
>JAIOSM010000282.1 GCA_021107575.1 Desulfobacteraceae bacterium
ATTATTGATGCTGAAATTATAATCTGCACGGGATGTAAATTTATTGGACGGGAGAAAGGATATCATTGTAGTTATTCTTTATCAGGTGTTGTCGGACTTGAAATGGATTTAAACAATTCTTGTGATGTTCTTCTGCTTGATATGAATCTTATACGTATAGATGGAATGGAAATTTTAAAACAAGTTAAGAAAGATAAACCTGAGAGTTATATAATTGTTATTACCGGGTATTCAACCGTTCAAGAGACTGTTAAGGCTATGAAGCTGGGTGCTAATGATTATATATCAAAACCATTTAATGATGACGATATTATTCTTGCAGTCCAAAATGCTTTTAAAGATTAATTTGTAGTATTAAGAAAATAATGGAGTAATTTAATGACAATAAAAAATATAAAATCAGATGACCTTCAGGGGTCAGTAATGGTTGTAGGGGGTGGAATTGCAGGTATGCAAGCCGCTTTAGACCTTGCCAATTCAGGGTTTTATGTCTACCTGATTGAAAGATCCCCTGCCATTGGCGGGAAAATTGCTCAGCTTGACAAGACATTTCCAACCAATGACTGTGCAATGTGAATTGTTTCTCCTAAACTGGTCGAGGTCGGCCGGCATTCAAATATTGAACTTCTCACCCTCACAGAAATTTTAGCTCTTTCAGGGACTGAGGGTAATTTTGAAGTTTCTCTTATTGAACACCCACGTTATGTGGATACAGACAAATGTATAGCATGCGGACTGTGTGCAGAAAAATGTCCTAAAAAAGTTGATGATGAATATAATGAGGCTCTTGGAAAAAGAAAGGCTATTTATGTGCCTTATCCACAAGCGGTCCCTTTAAAATATGCAATTGATGAGATCAATTGTATTTATTTGAATAAAAATAAATGTGGGGTTTGTGAAAAAATTTGTCCTTCAGGTGCTATAAATTTTAAGGATACTAAAAAAGAATTTTTACTCAACGTAGGTTCAATAATACTTTCAACCGGGTTTAGTTCTTTTGATCCTTCAAAACTGGATAATCTTGGCTTTAACCAGCATCCTGATATTGTTACCTCAATGGGGTTTGAACGACTGCTTTCTGCAACCGGTCCTTTTGGTGGTCATTTATGCCTGCCATCAGATAAAAAACATACTAAAACCCCTGCAAAAATTGCATGGTTACAATGCGTAGGTTCAAGGGATGAAAATAAATGCAGCAATGGGTATTGTTCTTCAGTATGCTGTATGTATGCTGTGAAGCAGGCTGTTATGGCAAGAGATCACAGTAAAGAACCTTTGGATTGTGCCATATTCTACATGGACATGAGAACCCAGGGGAAAGATTTTGACAAGTATGCAGAAAATGCTAAAAAAGGCGGCGTACGGTTCATACAATCCAGAGTCCACTCTGTAGTTCCATGCAGGGATAACAGCGGTATTGAAATGATGTATGTAAATGACTCAGGTCATATTGAAAAAGAATTATTTGATATTGTTGTTCTGTCCACTGGTCTTGAAATAGGAAAGTCCTCTGTTGAACTTGCAAAAATTATGGGTATTGAATTAGATCAGTTTAATTTTATTAAAACAGACAGCTTTAATCCTGTATCAACTTCTTTACCCGGTGTCTATGCCTGTGGTGTCCTGACAGGGCCTAAGGATATTCCGCAGTCTGTAATGGAAGCAAGCTCTGCTGCGGCAGCAGCAACTGAAAAGATAGCCCTTGCAAGACATACAAAAACAAAAGAAATTATAATTCCTGATGAGCGTAATACTTCCAGAGAATTTTCAAAAATAGGAGTTTTTGTATGTAATTGCGGAACAAATATCGGTGGAGTCGTAAATGTTCCGGAAGTTGTTGAATATGCGAGGACTCTTCCCGGAGTTACTTATGCTGAAGAAAATCTTTTTACTTGTTCCCAGGATACTCAGGACAAAATGGCTCAGGTTATAAAGGAACAAGGTTTGAACAAGGTTGTAGTGGCAGCCTGTTCTCCTAAAACCCATGAAGGCTTATTCAGAGAAACTCTTATTAGTGCCGGTCTGAACAAACATCTTTTTGAGATGGCAAATATTCGAAATCAGGATTCTTGGGTACATTCAGGACAGCCTGAGCAGGCTACACAAAAAGCCAAGAAACTTGTGAGAATGGCAGTTGCCAAAAGTTTTCTTTTAAAACCTTTGTTTGAAAACCAGTTGCCGGTTACACAGTCGGCTCTTGTGGTCGGTGGCGGTGTTGCCGGTATGGCAGCCTCACTTTCCCTCGCGCGTCAGGGCTTCCCGGTTTCTTTGGTTGAAAAAAATCAAAACTTAGGTGGGAATGCAAGACTGCTTAACAAAACATATCTTAATGAAGACATTGGAGCGTATGTAAAACAGCTCATACAGCAGGTTGAAGAAAATGACCTGATTAATATATTTTTAGGTTCCAGTATAAAACATGTTGACGGTTTTGTGGGAAATTTTGAGACAACGATTGTATCTGGAGAATTTGAAAAACAAATTTCCCATGGCGTTGCTATTCTTGCTTTTGGTGCAAAAGAGTCAAAGCCGGATGAATATCTTTATGGAGAGCATCAGTCAGTCCTTACACATCTTGACCTTGATGCTGCGCTTAAAAAAGATTCTTCCATTATTAAAAAAGCTAAAAATATTCTTTTTATCCAGTGTGTTGGATCAAGGAATGAAGAATATCCTTATTGTTCAAAAGTCTGCTGCACCCATTCCATCCAAAGCGCTATTGAAATTAAAAAATTAAATCCTGAAGCAAATATTTATATTTTGTACAGGGATATCAGAACATATGGCAAACGGGAACTGATTTACAAACAAGCAAGGGAACTTGGAATTATCTTTTTTAGATATGATTCAGATAATAAACCGATTGTAATATCCGGTGAGAACAATGTCATTGTAGAATTTGAAGACCATGTCTTGAAACGAAAACTCTCTGTTGATGTTGATATCCTCTGCCTTGCCTCAAGAATAGAAGCTATCAACAATATTAAACTTATCCAGGCATTTAAAGTTGTTTGCGATAGTGACGGATGGCTTTTGGAGGCTCATCAAAAATTACGGCCTGTTGATTTTGCAACGGATGGAGTTTTTCTATGTGGAATGGCTCATTATCCAAAGCCGATTGATGAAAGCATTGCCCAGGCAAAAGCAGCTGCATCAAGGGCAATAACAACCCTTGCAAAAGACAGTATCAGTGTCGGAGGTATTGTATCAAAAGTAAATTCTAGACTTTGTTCAGGCTGTGGGGCTTGTATTGAGGTATGTCCATACAGAGCAATTGAAATGGATTATGAAAACAATATTGTTGAAATAAACAGCGCACTTTGCAAAGGGTGCGGCGCGTGTGCAGCCGCATGCCCTTCTGAAGCTCTGACTCTTGATGGATTTAATAATGAGCAGCTATACGCACAAATTAAAAGTGCAATGACCGCATAAATAAAAAAGGAGTTATCTCTTGGAAACAGATATATTTGAACCAAAAATAATAGCTTTTATGTGTAACTGGTGTACTTATGGTGCGGCAGACCTTGCAGGCGTCTCAAGGCTCCAGTATCCACCGAATATCATACCTGTAAGAGTCATGTGTTCAGCGTCCATATCACCGCATCATATTTTGAGAGCCTTGCAGAGCAAAGCTGACGGAGTTCTGGTAGGAGGCTGACATATTGGAGACTGTCATTACCTGTATGGTAATCATATGACAATCAAGCGAGTTACCTTTGTTCAGGAACTTTTAAAATTTATTGGACTTGAAGGACGTCTTCATCTTGAATGGATTTCTTCTGCTGAAGCCCAGAAATTTGTACAGGTTGTTACGGATTTTACGGAAAAAATTAGAGAAATGGGTCCTAATCCCTTAAATGTCGACAATGTTATTAAAGGAGCGATATAAAATGGACATCATTAATCAAGTGGAGCAGCTATTTATACAGAATAAGATTGATATTTTTTTAGGATATAAGGAATTAGACGGACATCTGATTCCCCATGGATTTACCCCCGACAATTTAGATGAACTAAAGGAACTTAAGGTAAGTGAAAACCGTTATTCTCTTGAAAAAATCGCAACTCATCTATCAGAAAAAGATCCGGATCTTAAAATTGGTATTATTGCAAGAGATTGCAATCAACGGGCTTTAAATCTTCTTTATACATGGAAGCAATTGAAGCCTGAGAATATTGAAATTGTAAATGTTAATTGTTGCCCGTCACCGCTCAAACCCCATCCAGACTGTTCTTATCTTGAACCAAAACAGAGTGGGGAATTTAAAAAAGAGCATGGCATTGATTATAATGCTGAACCTGACTCTCTTATGGAAACATTTAATAATAATGAACGATTTTCCAGATGGATGTATGAATTTAATAAATGTATAAAATGCTACGGGTGCAGGAATATATGCCCTGTATGTTTCTGTACAGAGTGCAGTCTTGAACATGCAAGTCTTATTGAGCCTGGAACTTTGCCTGCTGAAGTACCTATTTTTCACCTTGTCAGGGCAACTCATATGGCAGGACGATGTATCGACTGTGGATTATGCGAGGAAGCCTGCCCGTCACATATCCCATTGCGCCTTCTTTACAGAGAAGTCAATGATATTGTATCAGACGTTTTTGATTATAAGCCCGGAGAGGGAATGGAAAAATCACCTTTTACAATTATAGGAGATGACGTAGTGTTAGAACCAAAACCAATGGATTTTCAAATACAAGGAGAAAAATAATGGGCTGTAAATTTGTACCAGCAGTCTGCTCATATTGTGGAACTGGCTGCGGCATTCTTTTTGAGGTTATTGACGGGAAAATAAATTCCACTATCCCCCTTAAATCTCATCCTGTTAATCAGGGGAAACTCTGCATAAAAGGATGGAATCTTCATGAATATATTAATAGTTATATGCGATTAAAAACACCATTAATTAAAGAGGATGGTACTTTTCAAAAAGCAACATGGGATGAGGCTATAAATCATACAGCAACAGAATTGAACAGAATTAAACAAAGATTCGGTCCTGATTCCATCGGAGTTTTGGTATCTGCCAAAATTACGAACGAAGAGAATTATCTTGCCCAGAAATTTACCAGGGCAGTCATTGGAACCAACAATGTTGATCATTGTGCTCGCCTGTGACATTCTTCCACAGTGGCAGGTCTTGCCGCTGCCTTTGGAAGCGGGGCAATGACAAATTCCATAGAGGAATTTGAAAAAGACTCCAACTTGATTTTTGTTATCGGATCAAATACAACAGCATGTCACCCTTTGATTGCCAGTCGGATTATCAAGGCAAAAGAAAATGGTGCTAAACTCATTGTTGCTGATCCAAGAAATATTCAGCTTGCAAGGATTGCTGACCTTACTGTTAATCATCGACTTGGTTCTGATGTGGCCCTATTGAATGGTATGATGCATGTCATCATTAAGAATAACTGGCATTCTGAAGAATACATTAATACAAGATGTGAAGATTTCGAAGCCTTTAAAAAAGAGATTGATAAATATACACCGGCAAAGGTTTCAAAAATTACAGAGGTTGATAAAAAAGATATTGAAAAAATGGCAGAACTCTATGCTGCAAATTCTCCTGCTGCATTATTATATGCCATGGGCATTACTCAGCATACCACTGGTGTTGATAATGTAAAGTCCTGTTGTAATATTGCCATGCTTTGTGGGAATGTAGGTGTTGCCGGAGGAGGGGTAAACCCTTTAAGGGGTCAGAACAATGTACAGGGAGCATGTGATATGGGAGGGTTACCTAACGTATTTACCGGATATCAACCCGTTGGTGATCTCCATGTGCTTAAAAAGTTTTCAGATGCCTGGGGATGTGAACTCTCCAGTGTTCCCGGCATGACAATAACAGATATGATTTCAGCTATTGATCATGATAAAATTAAAGCAATGTATATTATTGGAGAAAATCCAAAATTAAGTGACCCTGACTGGAATCATTTGAACCGTGCCC
>JAIOSM010000183.1 GCA_021107575.1 Desulfobacteraceae bacterium
TGCACAGAACAAGCCATCTCTTTCCGGCTTAAAAGTTCTGTAATTTATAGTTTCCGGTTTCTTAATCTCACCGTATGACCATTCTCTTACCTGGTCAGAGGAAGCAAGTTTTATCTGCACTCCTTTATAAATCTTCGGATCCTTTGGTTTTGCAAAGAAATCATATATAGTGTCCAATATATTCTCCTTATTTTTTACCTTCAACAAGATTTATATCCAAACCTAAACTCTGAAGTTCTTTGATAAGAACTCTAAAGGCTTCAGGCAATCCAGGTTCAAGCACACTCTGTCCCTTAACAATTTTTTCATACATTCGTGTTCTTCCAATCATATCATCGGATTTAACAGTCAGAAATTCCTGTAGAGCATGGGCTGCGCCATAAGCTTCCATAGCCCAGACTTCCATTTCTCCAAGACGCTGACCACCAAACTGGGCTTTTCCTCCCAACGGCTGTTGAGTAACAAGGGAATATGGTCCAATTGAACGAGCATGTAACTTGTCATCAACAAGATGATGGAGCTTAAGCATATACATTTTCCCAACTGTTACCTCTTTATCAAAAGGCTCTCCAGTTCTTCCATCATACAGGACTGACTGTCCTGATCTGTTTATACCTGCATATTCAAGAAGGTCTTTAATTCCCTCTTCAGTGGCACCATCAAAAACAGGTGTCGCCATATGGACTCCATTCTTATATTGAGAAGCAAATTCAATCAAAGACTTGTCATCCATTAAATCAATTTTTTTAATAAATTCTATATCTTCTTTTCTATCTTCTTTTTTCAGAGGAGACATTGTAAATATTTTTTTAACACGCTTTTTCAATTCTTCCAGTTGCATGTCCTCTATAAGAGTTTCGATCTGATCTCCCAAGCCTTGCGCTGCGCGACCAAGATGAATTTCAAGAATCTGCCCGACATTCATACGAGAAGGCACCCCCAATGGGTTCAATACCATATCAACAGGTTTCCCATCTGCAAAATAGGGCAAATCTTCTATGGGCAATATTCTGGAGACAACACCTTTATTTCCATGTCGTCCTGCCATTTTATCACCAACAGAAAGCACTCTTTTCATTGCAACATCAATTTTGATGAGCTTTAACATACCTGGAGGAAGGTCATCCCCTTTTTCAAACCGGCTGATCTGACTATGAAAATAATCTCTGGCCTTTTTAATCTGTTTCTGGGCATTTTCAAGGACTGCCAAAGCATTATCAGTTATGGAAGGATCGTCAACTATCAACTCAGACAGATTAGAAAGATTGATGTTTGAAAAAAGTTCCGGGGTAACTTTGGTACCAGCTTTTGCCAGAATTTGACTTCCTTTTAACAAGTCCTCAGATAACTTAAACCCTTTCAGAATCTCAACCATTTTCTCTTTTGCTATATCATTGATAACTAAGATTTCATCATCACGATTCTTTTCAAGTCGATCTATTTCTTCATCTTCAATCATCCTTGTTCGTTCATCTTTGTCCACACCACGTCTAGAAAAAACTTTTGCATCAATCACCTTACCCTGAATTCCCGGAGGTACACGCAAAGACGTATCCTTAACATCTCCGGCCTTTTCTCCAAATATGGCACGCAAAAGCTTTTCTTCCGGGGAAAGTTGAGTTTCTCCTTTAGGTGTGACCTTACCAACAAGGATATCACCGGATTTTACTTCAGCTCCCAGTCTGATTATTCCACTTTTATCCAGGTCTTTGAGAGCCTCTTCACCAACATTCGGTATATCCCGGGTGATTTCTTCCTTACCAAGTTTTGTATCCCTTGCAACGACCTCAAACTCTTCTATATGAACTGATGTATATACCCCTTCTCTAACAAGACGTTCACTTACAAGGATTGAATCCTCATAGTTGTAACCATCCCAGGGCATAAAAGCTACTGTAACATTTTTTCCTAAGGCTAGTTCTCCCATTTCCGTTGCAGGTCCATCTGCAATTACCTGACCTTTTTTTACAAACTCCCCTTTTTCAACAATTGGTCTATGATTAAAACAGGTATTTTGATTAGAGCGTACAAATTTTAAACAATTATAAACTGAAACTGCTTTGCTAAATGCTTTATCCTCTCCTGCAACATCTAAATTTCTTACTACTATTCTTTTTGCATCTACTATTTCCACAACACCGTCGGATTCTGCGACAATAGTTACACCGGAATCCCTTGCAACTACTCCTTCAATACCGGTTCCCACCAATGGAGCTTCGCTTTTTATCAAAGGGACAGCCTGACGTTGCATATTAGAACCCATTAATGCCCTGTTTGCATCATCGTTTTCCAAAAATGGAATTAATGAAGCCGAAACACTTACTAATTGGTTTGGAGAAACATCCATAAATTTAACATCAGCATTTTCAACCATCTCAAACTCACCGCCGACCCTTGCTGAAACCAAAGGATTAACAAAACTATTCTTTTTACTTAAGGGTGCATTTGCCTGGGCAATTGGATGCTCTTTTTCTTCAAAAGCTGAAAGCAATTTTATTTCATTTGTAACTTTACCATTCCCTGCTATTCTAAAAGGTGTCTCCAAAAAGCCAAATTCGTTAACTTTTGCATAGGTACACAATGAAACAATCAAGCCAATATTCGGTCCTTCAGGTGTCTCAATGGGACATATTCTGCCATAATGCGAAGGATGAACATCCCTTACTTCAAAGCCAGCTCTTTCTCTTGTCAGACCGCCTGGTCCAAGAGCACTAAGTCGTCTTTTGTGTGTTGTTTCCGACAGAGGATTTGTCTGATCCATAAACTGGGATAACTGGCTTGTACCAAAAAATTCTCTTACGACTGCTGATACAGGCTTTGGATTGATCAAATCATGGGGCATCATTGCATCTACTTCCTGCATGCTCATTTTTTCTTTGATTGCTCTTTCCATCCTGACAAGACCAATTCTATAATGATTCTCCAGAAGTTCTCCCACAGCTCTTACACGTCTATTCCCCAAATGATCAATATCATCGACCTGCCCTTGGGTATCTTTTAATTTAATGATAGTCACGGCAGTAACAAGGATGTCTTCCTTACGCAAAGTTCTTACATTAATCCTGGTATCCAAACCAAGGCGTTCATTCATCTTTAATCTTCCAACTTTTGAAAGATCATAATATGTATGCTTGAAGAAAAGATGATCAACAAATTCCTGAGCAACTTCTACAGTCGCAGGATTCCCTGGTCTCATCCTTCTATAAATATCAATTAGCGCTTCTTCTCTTGTTTCAACCTTGTCCACGGCAAGAGTTTTTCTCATGGTATCCGAGGAATTTGCATCAACATGTAAAACAAAAAAGTTTTTAATACCTAATTCATCTAGCCTTTCAAGCTTTTCCTCATCAATCAATTCACCCGCGGTAAATATAATTTCATCATTTGAATTATCAATAATTGCCTCAGCAAACCCTTTCCCAACAATATCATCACTGTTTATTGGTATTTGCTTTAGTCCTTCTGCTTCAAGTAGTTTTAATGCTCGTTTTGTGAAAATTCTTCCTTTCTTAACAACTACTTCTCCGGTTTCAGGAGACTTGATATCAAAATTTGTTCTCTGGCGTTTTAATCTCTCTGGTACAAAATTTTTAAAATATGAACTTGCTTTTTTAGTAACTTCTTCTTTAAAATAAAAATAATCTAAAATATCTTCATTTGTATACCCGAAAGCTTTGAAAAGTGTTGAAACAGGAAATTTCCTCCTTCGGTCAATCCTAATATAGATTATATCCTTAACATCAATTTCCATATCTATCCAGGAACCGCGTACAGGAATTATTCGGGCGCTGTAAATTATCTTTCCGCTGGCATAACTTTTCCCCTGATCATGGTTAAAAAACACACCGGAGGACCTATGCAGCTGGCTTACGACGACTCTTTCAGTACCATTAATAATAAATGTACCTTTTCTTGTCATTAAAGGTATAGTACCAAAATATATTTCCTGCTCTTTAATGTCCCGAATTGTTGATGCGCCGGAATCTTCGTCCTTATCAAAAACAACCAGCCTTACCTTAATATTCACTGGAATCTCATAATTCATTCCCCGACTGATGCATTCGAGTTCTGAATGCTTTATCTCTCCAAAAGAGTATGAAACATATTCAAGTGAAGATGTTTCTGTAAAATCCTTAATTGGAAAAACAGATTTATATACTGCGTGAAGCCCTTTCTCTCTTCTTTCTTCGGGAACAGTATTTTTTTGAAGGAAGCTCTCATATGATTCTCGCTGCATCCCAATCAGATCAGGAATATCAAGGATTCTGCTTTTACTTCCAAATTCTTTTCTCATCCGTTTGTTTGTCAAAAGACTGCCAGTCATAGCATCTCCAATCATGAGTTTTTCAAACCGTAAAAGCGGAGACATGAACCTATTTCCATACCTCCGCATTAAACATATTACAAATATATACTAAAAAATAACGCGCTTATTTTATTGTAACCTGTGCGCCAGCACCTTCTAGCTGCTCTTTAACTTTTTCAGCTTCTGCTTTATCAACACCTTCTTTAACAGCAACCGGTGCTTCTTCTACCATAGCCTTTGCTTCTTTAAGACCAAGCCCTGTAATAGCTCTTACTTCTTTAATAACATTTATTTTCTTATCCCCAAATGTCTCAAGAACAACATTAAACTCAGTTTGTTCTTCTTCAGCAGCAGCAGGTGCGCCAGCAGCGGCAACTGCAACGGGTGCTGCAGCAGATACTCCAAATTTTTCTTCCAGTTCTTTCACGAGCTCAGACAGTTCAAGCACGCTCATACCAGCAATATATTCAATTACATCTTCTTTTTTAATGTCAGCCATTTCTTTCTCCTAATAAAAATATATAAATTTGTTTTATGATTTAAAATAATATAAAAATTATGCCGCTTCTTTTTGATCTTTAATTGCACTAAGAACGCTAACAAAAGATCTTGGCACTTCATTAAGCACTCTAACAAACGATGTAGGTACCTGGTTTATTGTACATACAAATTTACCTAACAGCTCATCTTTAGATGGCATTTTAGATAGTTGCTTAATTGCTGCCACATCGAGCAATACGCCGTCTAATGTCCCGGCTTTGATTTCTAATTTTTCATTATCCTTGGCAAAATTCACAAGAATCTTTGCCGGTGCTACCGGGTCATCAACCGATGTTACAATAGCATTAGGACCTGAATAATAATCCTTTAATAATGCAGAACCTGTTTTTTCCGATGCTCTATTGAGGATTGTATTTTTTACAACCTCCATGGAAACATTCTCTTTCCGCAATTGGGCTCTCAGCTCGGTCATACTCTCAACATCAATCCCCTTATAATCAACAAGTATTGATATTTCAGCATCAGAAAGCTGTTTCTGCAGTCTTTTGACCAGTTCCTTTTTTTGGGAAATATTTAACAATTTCTTTACACCTCCTCCCTTTATATTCTCTTTTTACAGAGGTGCCAACTATACCAAAACATATCTTATCTCGGCAGGCCGGCATCACCGATTAAACACATTCACCATCATGTATGTGCACCTACTGTCTTTGACAGACAAACTATTTTATACTATACAAGGGCTGGATCTATTTTAAAACCCGGTCCCATTGTGCTTGAGACACTGATCCCTTCAATATATTTTCCTTTTGTTGACGAAGGCCTGAGAGATTTAACAGCCTCTAAAAATGATAAAACATTTTCCAAAAGTTTGTCGGCTCCAAATGAAACTTTTCCAACAGGGACATGAACTATGCCGGCTTTCTCAACTCTAAATTCTATTTTACCAGCCTTTAATTCATTAATAGCTCTTTCAAGTTCAAAAGTTACTGTCCCGGTTTTAGCGTTAGGCATTAGACCTCTTGGGCCCAACACTCTTCCAAGTTTCCCAACTGTACCCATCATATCAGGTGTAGCAATTGCTTTGTCAAACCCAAACCAGCCATCTTTAATTTTGGCTAAGGTTTCTTCATCACCAATAAAGTCTGCTCCTGCATCAAGGGCTTCTTTTTCTTTTTCACCTTTTGCAAAAACAAGCACTTTAACCTCTTTCCCCAAGCCATTAGGTAAAACCACAGTGCCTCTAACCATTTGATCAGAATGCCTCGGATCTACTCCAAGATTAACAGCGACATCAAGTGTTTCATCAAATTTTGCATAACTTGACTTTACTGAAAGCTCTATAGCCTCCCGAGGATCAAAGTAACTTTTCCTGTCAACTTTTTTTACAGCTTCTCTATATTGTTTGCTCCGCTTTGGCATTTTTCTACTCTCTAATTGATTGTTCAGTTAAACTACTACTATTCCCATGCTTCGTGCTGTACCGGCAATTATTTTTACAGCTGAGTCAATATCAGAAGCATTTAAATCTACCATTTTCATTTCAGCAATCTTAACCAGTTGATCCCTGGTGACTTTACCGACTTTCTCTTTATTTGGCTCACCAGAACCCTTTTTAAGTTTTGCAGCTTGTAAAATCAACCCTGATGCCGGAGGTGTCTTGGTTATAAAACTAAAGGATCTGTCCTGATATACTGTAATTACAACAGGTATAATTTGTCCTGCATCATTCGCTGTTCTAGCATTAAAAGCCTTGCAGAAATCCATTATATTTACACCATGCTGACCAAGTGCAGGTCCTATTGGTGGAGACGGATTGGCTTTCCCCGCTTCAACCTGCAATTTTATCTGCACCATTTCTTTTTTTGCCATTTTCTTAAACTCCCAAAACTTAACTTAAATTAAAATGTTTATCTTTATAAAATCTGTAAAATCCTGTATTTCTCTACATTTTTTGAACTTGAATAAAATTCAGTTCAACTGGAGTTGCTCTACCAAAAATACTAACCAAAACTTTTACTTTGCTCTTTTCCGGAGAAACCTCTTCAACAGTTCCATTAAAATTAGCAAAAGGTCCATCTATGACATTGACTTCATCCCCAGGTTCAAAAGAATATTTTGGATTAGGTTTCTCTTCCCCCTGTTTCATCTTTTTAAATATCTGATTGAGTTCTCGCTTACTTATAGGAGTAGGTTTATTCTTTCCACCCAGAAAGCCTGTAACTTTAGGAACAGA
Source organism: Desulfobacteraceae bacterium (assembly GCA_021107575.1). Classification (GTDB taxonomy): domain Bacteria; phylum Desulfobacterota; class Desulfobacteria; order Desulfobacterales; family Desulfobacteraceae; genus JAIOSM01. The sequence goes on from JAIOSM010000183.1 coordinate 7,044, forward strand.
ATTAACAATATGCCATGTTTCATCATTCAATACCATATTCATAAGAATATATCCCGGATAAAACTTTCTGGAAGATTCTTTTTTTTTCCCTCCCACCAATTCGACCACATTCTCGGTGGGAATGAGAATCTCTCCAAATTTTTCCGGTGATTCAAGATTCTCTATTTGTTCTTCCAAAGCAGTTTTTACTTTTTGCTCAAAACCGGAATAAACGTGCACAACATACCATTTGTGAGACATTATCTCATCCTCTTTACTTTATGCAAGGACTGCATGAATAAGTTGTGAAAACCCATAATCAAACAGACCTAGAAAAATAGAAACAATAGCAACCAAAACAATAACAACCAATGTAGTTCCCATGGTTTGCTTTCGAGTTGGCCAGGTTACCTTTTTCAATTCCGATTGCACTTCCTGCAAAAATTCAATGCCTTGTTTAAATATATTCTTTTTAGCTGACTGATCCAAGGTTGAACTTTTAGCTGGAATATTTTTCTTTGAATTTGTAGTATCACTCTTACTCCCTGAAAGAAGTGCTTTAGCAGGTTTCTTATCCTCAGCAGGATCTTGTGAATCAATTTTTTCTTTTCTTACTTTTTTTTCTTTTAAAGACTGTTTTTTCTGTAATCGTGCCATACTTTCACCAATCTCAAAGTGTTAATTCAAATGTAAAGTGGCAGGCCAGGAGGGATTCGAACCCACAACTGCCGGATTTGGAGTCCGGAGCTCTGCCAATTAGAGCTACTGACCTGCAATTTGTCATAAGCTATATAACCTTTATATATATACGCAAATTATCTAACTTTTGACTCCTTATGCATCACATGTTTACCACAAAACTTACAGTATTTACTAAACTCCAATTTATCAGGAGTTGTACGCTTATTCTTAGTTGTTGTATAATTTCTTCTTTTACATTCAGTACATGCAAGAGAAATAATTATTGCTTCATTTTTTTTTGCCACAGCAAGCTCCTTTGGCTTTACTCAATTATCTCGCCGATAACACCGGCACCGACGGTACGTCCACCTTCTCTTACTGCAAATCTTAACTCTTTTTCCATTGCTATGGGAGCTATAAGTTCTGCTGTAATACTAGCATTGTCTCCGGGCATTATCATCTCTACTCCCTCGGCAAGAGAAAGTGAACCTGTAATGTCTGTTGTTCTAAAGAAAAACTGTGGTCGATATCCACTGAAAAATGGAGTATGTCTGCCGCCTTCTTCTTTACTCAATGCATACATCTCAGCTTTAAATTTTGTATGTGGATTGATTGTTCCCGGTTTTGCCACAACCTGACCTCTTTCTACTTCATCTCTTTTTGTACCACGAAGAAGAAGACCTACATTATCTCCGGCCTGACCTTCATCAAGTAGTTTTCTAAACATCTCTACTCCGGTACAAACTGTTTTTGTTGTCTCTCTTATTCCTACTAACTCAACTTCTTCGCCCTGCTTTACAATACCACGGTCAATTCTGCCTGTTACAACAGTTCCTCGACCAGATATACTGAAAACATCTTCTATTGGCATAAGAAAATCTTTTTCTGTGTCTCTGATAGGCTCTTCAACATAAGAATCAAGAACATCAAGAAGTTCAAGAATAGGCTTTACATCCTCACTTTCAGAATCATCAGTCTCAAGAGCTTTAAGTGCACTTCCTTTGACTATTGGAGTATCATCTCCAGGAAATTCATAAGTGTCAAGAAGTTCTCTTAATTCCATTTCAACAAGCTCTATAAGCTCTTCATCGTCTACCATGTCGCATTTATTTAAAAATATTACTATGCTTGGAACCCCTACCTGGCGAGCAAGAAGAATATGCTCACGGGTCTGAGGCATTGGACCATCATCCGCGCTAACAACCAGTATAGCTCCATCCATCTGGGCTGCACCAGTTATCATATTCTTTATATAATCAGCATGTCCCGGACAATCTACATGGGCATAATGACGATTGGCAGTCTCATATTCAACATGGGCTGTTGCTATTGTAATCCCACGCTCACGTTCCTCAGGAGCTTTATCAATCTCATCAAAAGGTACAAATGTTCCTGATCCTCTAAGGCTTGCATGCTTGGTTATCGCTGCTGTAAGAGTAGTCTTACCATGATCTATATGACCTATTGTTCCTATGTTTACATGCGGTTTATTCCGCTCAAATTTTTCCTTTGCCATGTTTAA
>JAIOSM010000279.1 GCA_021107575.1 Desulfobacteraceae bacterium
AATTTGTATGATCTTTAAACTTTCGTAAAAAACGGTGAAACTTTAGTCTTTTCAATTACTTCTGTTTTTAATGTAACTGCACCTGAAAAACCACCGGAAATTGATGAAAGAATAATTTGATCGCCATAATAAAAACTGTCTTTTATTACTTTTCTCCATGACGGGAACTCTTTGTTCAATTTATCCTTCAGTTCAGCTGGGTCGCAAATAATACTTTCATCACTTATGGCTTGTGCCTTTTCAAGATCAAATTCAGCGCCCAAAACCGCCCGTTTCCTCAGAAGAACGGCTTGATTAACAATAATTTCCCAAAGGTTTCGATTTATTTTATTTAAAGGAAATAGATTGCGTGGAATATGCCCGTCAAATCCGAAACTGCCTGCTACTGCTTGTAATGCTTCATGTTGATCTGAAAAAAGTTTAGAAAAAGCAATAGTCGGCAGCCACGGCGCATTTTCTCTCAAGTATGGTAACACCTTGGTTCCACCTGCTAAATTCTCCAGATCATATTGCCCACCAATTGGATCGTAAAATTGCAAGTCTATCAATGCAACGTCATAACTATCCAGTTGAGAGCGGCTTGGCATTTTTTTTCAACAGGTTTTTTTCGATCTTCTGGAATTATAAATGTGAAAGTCGGGGCAATACCAATCGCTATTAAAGCATCTTGAATATCAGGAAGGACAGATCCTTTATCATCAACTAAAAGTATATGTGGCTTTTTATTCATCATTTTTATATCCTAATTTTTATAATTTATGAAAATCTTGGCTCATGAAAAAGAATCTTCAACATTTTTTCGCCGGTTTCACCGGTTTCATCTGGTGGTACAAGACAACAACCATAAGTATCACAAAATTCCTGTATCATGCGTAGTCCGCCCTCACTCTCGAGATTGAAGTCACCAGGTATATTATCACCAAACTCCAAGCAAACCATTTTATTCTCTTTATATATTTTAAACCAAGCCTTTGAATTTTTTTTATTTTTTTTATGCTTTTTCCAATTTTTTATGATTTCGTTAATTATATCATTTAATGAGCTTAGATAACAAAAAACCAAAGGGACATCATAATCAATTTCTTTAGAAATATTAATTATGCCCCCATTATTTGCTGAGAGAACCTCCGGCAAAGATGAAGCGTAACATTTCGTGATATCAACGCATAAGTCATTAATAATAATGTGTCCTACTTTTTTACGAAGTTTATCAATTTTAACACTTCTATCAAAAATGGCTTCAATTATTTTTGAATTAGGGGGGTTAGAAGTGGTCTCAAATGATTGAAGCAAGTAGCTTAATTTAGATGTATAGTTGTCAAGCGTATTCAAGCTTGAAGCTAAATCGGGATGTCTTTTCGCAAGTTTTGGCCACAAATTATATCCATAAATTTCCGTAAGTAATGGTGAGACATCTCGCCTCCATCCACCACACAGTCTATTTGTGTATTCTTCAATTTTTTTCCATTTTATGTTGTTTCTATCATTAAAACTTATTCCCGATAGACATTCAGAGCCTGATGAAAAATCGCTGCTTTCGATAAGTCTGTGTTGTAAGAGTTTAATTTTTCTTATAGCGAACACAGAGTCCTCGGCATCAGCTTTATCAAACATTTCAATTAATTTAACAGTCTCTGAAAACAATTTCTCGGTTTTAGGGTGTTTATTTTGCCGGCAAAATGCGCGAATATCTTCCGTTTCATAGGGCAGAGCATTAATCAAAAGCAATCCAATACATATTTCCTTTATGTCAGTATAAGAATCTATAAATCTTTTTATCATATCAACAGCTTTTGCAATAAATGCATAGGGGATTAGATGTATAATAGCCCCAACAACTCTGCCAACCTGAAAAGGTGGTTTTTCTTTTTCGAGTATTTCATAAAGACGATTTTGCACATCAGGGAAAACGTTGCAATTTTCGGAATTCATAAGTCGTCTCTTCAACTCTTCTTCTTGAAAAATTGGGCTAAGACGCTCCGTAGATATAACCTCGAGAAAGCGATCAATAGAATCTTTATGCTTGTTTAATTCCGTATATAACTCATCCCGCATCGGAATTTCATATTTAGACCCTTCATAGAGTGCCCTGTAATAGGCTCTTTTCATACTATGATCAGACAATATTTTTTTAATATTATCTTTCCCCTCTCCATATTCTAACACTATATGTTTATTGGCAGAAATTTTATCCTGTATTGCGATGGCGATGTGCGACTTCTTATCCTTATCTGGTAGTCTATCGGATGCCATTTTTAATAATCCATCAAGGCGCTTATTTACGGCATACATGGGGCAATTTTCACCAATAACCGGATATGCGCCTATGGGAAAATTCAGAAAAATTCCAAAATACAATAAAGCTTTTCGATACCGCTCAACCCCGTCAAAAAATGTTCTATGGTGAGGGTCCATTCGTCCCATAAAACACAACAATAAAATATTATCCGGCGCTTTCCTGGAAACAAACTCTATAGAAAGTCTTGCGGTCTCCCCACTGGCGATTGCAGAATGAAAGATCAGCCAATTTTGCTTGCTGCTCACTATGTCATGATCCGAATCCGCCATATAGTCGGCGATTGGTATTGTAGGAGATTCTTTTGATTGACTCTTTTGATCATCATCCGAAGGAATCCCTGGCGCTAACAATTTCGCTCTGTCAACGTTTTCTATTTTAACGTCCGGTAATAATTTTTTTAAAAGAGTCTCTATCCATCTGATTTCAGGATTACAGAGGAGAACATGCCACGAATCA